>JAFGLG010000005.1 GCA_016928155.1 Candidatus Woesearchaeota archaeon
CAAGACTGAAACTTAAAGGAATTGGCGGGGGAGCACCACAAGGGGTGCGGCGTGCGGTTTAATCTAACTCAACGCAGAGAATCTCACTAGAGGCGACGGCAGTATGAAGGTCAGTCTGAAGGGCTTACCTGACGAGCCGAGAGGTAGTGCATGGCCGCCGTCAGCTCGTGCTGTGAGGTGTCCTGTTAAGTCAGGCAACGAGCGAGACCCACACCTACAATTGCTAGCTGATCAGAAATGATGCCAGAGCACATTGTAGGGACTGCCCGGGAAACTGGGAGGAAGGCGTGGGCCACGGTAGGTCTGTATGCTCCGAATCTTCTAGGCTACACGCGCGCAACAATGGTTGGGACAATGGGATACAACTCCGAAAGGAGAAGTCAAACCTCTAAACCCAATCTTAGTCCAGATTGAGGGTTGTAACTCACCCTCATGACGATGGAATCCCTAGTAATCGGATGTTATCAGCGTCCGGTGAATATGTCCCTGCTCCTTGCACACACCGCCCGTCAAACCATCCGAGCAGGGTTTAGATGAGAACTAGTTTCTTTGACTAGGGCGAATCTAAGCTCAGTGAGGCGGGTTAAGTCGTCACAAGGTAGCCGTAGGGGAACCTGCGGCTGGATCACCTCCTTTTATTTTTCATCGGGTTATGTTTCTCAACTCTTATTCATTTTATTTTCAGACAATCCAAAGTTGATAACTTTAGGTTATCACCTCATAATCCTGGGCCTGTAGCTCAGCCTGGTAGAGCATCGCCCTTGCACGGAAGAGCAAGTCCCTACTGACTTGATTCTCAAGTTAGGCGGGGGCCGCGGGTTCGAAATGCTCGCCGTCAAGACGAGCTCGGAAGTCCCGCCGGGTCCATTTACACTCATCGATCAAATTGGTTCGCGATGTTGATCATTGCGGCCCTTAGGTGGAAATGTTTTTTCCCACATCACATTGATGAAACCATGCATAGGAAGATTCACGCTATTAGGTGGATGACTTGGCTCAAGAGCCGAAGAAGGGCGTGACAAGCAGCGATATGCTCAGGGTAAGCGCATGTAGCTTTTGATCCTGAGATACCCGAATGAGACTTCTCATTAGATCCGAAAGGATAGGGAACGCAGGGAATTGAAACATCTCAGTACCTGCAGGAAAAGAAATCAATTGAGATGCTGTCAGTAACAGCGAGCGAACACAGCAGAGGGCAAACCGAATCTGGTGTGGTAACATACCAGGGATGTGGTGTTTGGACCATCTTTTAGTCCTTTTTCACGAGCAGAACGTGTCTGGAAAGACAGGCCCCAGAGGGTGAAAGCCCCGTAAGCAGAATGAAGAAGGATGTGGTGAGTTCCAGAGTACCGTCTACCGGAATCTAGGCGGGAATGCGGGGGACATCAACCTCCAACCCTAAATACTACTTGAGTCCGATAGCGAATAGTACCGTGAGGGAACGTTGAAAAGAACTCTTAACAGAGAGTGAAAAGAGTCTGAAACCTAATAGCTATGGTGAGGTACTGCTCTTAGGAGTTGTACCGTGCGTTTCGAATAACGTGCCAGGGAGTTTATGTTAGTGGCAAGGATAATCCGCAAAGGAGCATCCATAGGGAAACCGATTTCCCGCAGTTCACGAGGGGAATGGTATGAAAGTGCCATGAGTCACTAGCATAAGATCCGAAACCGCTCGATCTAGCCGTGGGTAAGGTGAAATGAGGGTAAAACTTCATGGAGGCCTGCAGAGGTGCTACGGGCAAGTGCTCTTCTAACTTGCGGCTAGGGGTGAAAAGCCAATCGAGAGCGGCGATAGCTGGTTCCTGCCGAAGTAGGCCGCAGTCTAGTGATGGAGGAGACAGGACAAGAGGTAGAGATACGGATTTGGGATTTAGGCATCGAAAGGTGTCGGTTCCTTGTCCAACTCCGAATATTTGTCCGTCGTAGAATCCATTAAACGCGGGCCCTGGGGTAAACTTGGGTCCGGAAATGGGAACAACCAAGACCAGAGTTAAGGTCCCTAAATGTTCTTTAAGTGTCAAACTACAAGAGCGTTTACAACCAGAGACAGCGAGGAGGTTGGCTCAGAAGCAGCCATCCTTTAAAAAGTGCGTAACAGCTTACTTGTCAAGGTTGTAGGTCTCTAAAATGGACGGGGCTAAATGAACTACCGATACTTTGGATCATCGCAAGATGAATGGTAGGCAGGCGTGCTGTTAGGGCGAAAGCCAGTCCGGGAGGATTGGTGAACCTTTCAGTATTGAGGATCCTGGCGATAGTAGGATTTGAGTAGAGTGAGAAACTCTATCACCGAATGGGCAAGGGTTCCTTGACAATGCAAATCAGTCAAGGGTTAGTTGATCCTAACCGTAGTCCTAACTGGTCTAACGGGAAAGGGAAACCGGTTAATATTCCGGTACTATCTGAGTATATGCGGCGACGCAAGTTCAATACCTGACGCTTCGGGATAAGTGGACATGGATCATCGTCCATGTTAATTAGGACAGGTCTGGGGAGTACTGTAATGGTGAGAACCAGAGCAAACCTTAGAACAGTGTCGCTTAAGCGGCATTCCACTGAGTCCTGGAGCCCATGAAAAGGGGATTGATCAGATCTCAGATAATCATACCCAAAACCAACACAGGTGCCCCTAGGTGAGCAACCTCAGGTGTAAGGGTGTAATCTAATCGAGGGAACTCGGCAAATTGGCCCCCTGACTTCGGTATAAGGGGTCCCTGAATTTGTAACTACGCGTTGCGATTTCAGGGCGCAGTGGCTAGGTCGGTCCGACTGTTTAACAAAAACTTAGCATCCTGCTAAGCCGTAAGGCCTTGTACAGAATGCGACATCTGCCCAGTGCCAGCACTTCAAAGTCCTTTCCAAGGGACCTAAGAACTGGTAAACGGCGGGAGTAACTATAACTCTCTTAAGGTGAACGAGTTGCCTTAGTAAAATCTGGCTAAATGCTGGAACGTCTGAGTATCCCAGACTACTCGTTTTCCACTGGTCACAGGTCGTTTTGACATTGACCTTAAATATGTGGAAAGCAGTGAAAATGTCATGGGTGCAGATAATCAGCAGGAAAGGCTAGATGCCCGATGGATTTCCGGATTTGTTGACGGAGAAGGTTGCTTTTATGTTGGGATCAATAAGATGCCGAATATGACAATTGGTTGGCAAGTGTTACCGGAGTTCCGGATTGTGCAGCACAAAAGAGATATTGAGATTCTTAAAGGAATCCAAGAATATCTCGGATGTGGTGTGGTAAGAAGGAATCATGGTGACAGGTTTGAGCTCAGGGTGCGAGGGATTTATGATTTGAATCAAATCATCGTATTCTTTGACAAGAACCAGTTGCATACCAAGAAAAGGAATGACTTCTGCAAATTCAAAGAGATAGTAAGACTCATGAATGAAGGAAAGCATCTTACTGAACAAGGACTCAACATGATCGCAAGAATGGCTTCTCAGATGAACAGACAAATTAAGAATGGGTATCTAGAATCCTCAGAGACTATACGCCGGACCAACAATGCGGAATAGTTGGAAGATATAGTCCGACCCGTGCAGCGATGTACGGATGTAAGCAGAAATGCTTGCACGCCATCAACAGATGGTCAGTACCAAATCGGGAAGTAACAGAAGTGAGCGAAATGCCTTGCCGTTTGATTGACGGCCTGCATGAATGGTGTAACGAGATCGACACTGTCCCCGGTTGGAAGCCCCCGAACAACTGTCCTGGTGCAAAGGCCAGGGATTTCCAGTGGGAAGCGAAGACCCCGTGAAACTTTACTGTAGCTTGTTGTTGTGACGTAAGTTTTGTTGTGTAGGGTAGCTAGTAGTCGCCATGGTGCAGTCGCCAGATTGTACATAGACACAGCTGAAACACTAGCCTACGAAGTTTATGCCACTAACCTAGAAATAGGGACATCAGCAGGCGGACAGTTTGGCTGGGGTGGCACGCTGTTGAAAATGTATCAATAGCGCCCAATGGTTGGCTCAGTCCGGTCAGAAATCGGACGTGGAGTGCAAGAGCAAATGCCAGCCTGATTGGATCTGGGATAAGGACAGATCCAAAGACGAAAGTCTGGTCTAGCGAACCCCTGCAGCGCCTTGATGGCGCTTAGGGATGACCGAAAAGTTACTCCGGGGATAACAGAGTCGTCTCGCCCGAGAGCTCATATTGGGACAAGGAATTCTTGTTCCAAGAGTTTATCGACGGCGAGGCTTGCTACATCGATGTCGGCTCATCCTATCCTGGCGGTGCAGAAGCTGCCAAGGGTGGAGGTGTTCACTCATCAAAAGGGTTCGTGAGCTGGGTTCACAACGCTGTGAGGCAGTTGGTTTGATATCTACTGGAAATGCGTGATGTCTGAAGGGAAGGATCTTCTAGTACGAGAGGAACGAGGGTTCGAGGCCACTGGTCTGACGGTTATCCGACAGGGTATGCCGTGCAGCTACGCCTTAAGCGATAAAAGCTGAAAGCATCTAAGCTTGAAGCGCACCCTGAAAAGAGACATCTTAGAACACGAGTAGAAGACTCGTTTGATGGAACCGGTGTGTAAGTGCGAAGCTTCGGCGACGTATTCAGCATGCGGTCCCCAATAGTTCATACCTTCCTATGCATGGTTTTCTCATCTTTTTCTTCCAATGAGAGAACAGCTAGCGATAGCTCTGTGATTCTTATGCCATTTTTTTTTACTAGTTCTTATTTCTTCTTTGCCCTGCTTTCTTTTTAGCGGGAAAATTCAAGAGGTCCTGACCAGATGTGCAAAGCAAATCTGGATAAGATATTTCTAATCCCTTGAATTATCTATCAAAATACATAGCATGGCACAGTATGCAGAGAAAGAACAAAAACCCTATATCATCACTAACACAAGGAAAACCTTTTTAAATGGATTCGAGTTTGATTGTGTTAAAGAGGTGAATTCAATGGCAGATCGCATTCCTACAGGCATTCAGGGCTTTGATGAGCTGGTCCAAGGAGGCTTTCCAAGAGGGAGTTCTATTCTTTATACAGGCACACCAGGTACAGGCAAGTCTATATTCGGCATGCAATTCATATACAACGGAGCCCTGAAATTCAAGGAAAAAGGAGCATATGTCACGTTTGAAGAGACTGCAGATGAGATAAAAGAACAGGCAACAATGTTCGGGTGGGACTTTGACAAGCTTGAGAAAGCAGGCAAGGTCAAGATAATATCTATACCTGCAAGACAGATCACAGACACCACATCAACTGAAATAATAAACTTGGTGAAGAAAGATGGATACAAGAGGCTAGTCATAGACTCATTGTCAACACTCTCCATCAATGCACCGATCTACAATGTGATGGGAGATGTCAGGGTGAAAGATGTCGTCGGTGACAATGTATTCTTCTCGCCGCCAGTTGTCGGCGACGTGCTCATCAAGAAATTCATCTACGGATTCATCGATGACCTCAAATCAATGAAGGATGTCACCACAATATGCATCTCAGAGACGCCCAAGGAATCAGAATATCTTTCACGCGACACAATATCTGAGTTCTTGTGTGATGGGGTGATTGTCGTGTCATTCGAGTCTCTCGGAGGCGCTTATTCAAGATCACTGCTTGTCAGGAAACTGCGAAGGACGAAGAATGACGAGGACATCCACCCAGTGGAGATCTCAGAGAAAGGTCTTGTAGTGCATAGTATCGAATAATCTTACATTTCTTGTATATTTTTCTGTTTTTGGCTAATATTTGATAGTCTGTTAATATCTCATAGGAAAAAGTTCCAAAGGCATAAGAATCTTGATAATAAGAAAGAAATGCGCGCCACCGTAGGTTAATAAGGTAAACCGCTCAGCTAACCACCGAGTGAATTACGAGACATCAGGCATTAAAAATCTATCGATTTTTAGGTGTCAAAACTTGTTTTGACATTTCAAAAAGCTTTCGGTTTGCCGGAGGTTTGAAACCCTGGAATGGGCAAAAAACTCCCCGCGCCGGCGCACATTTCTATTTAAATAGTGTTGTTCTATAAAGGGCAAAAAGATATAAAGAAAACCTGAAAATCTTCTATAAATGCTATCCAATGACCTGTTCGTAAGGCATGTATCAGAGGCCCTTCAGAAGCAGCAGATGGTTGTTTTTGGGGCTAGATGCTCTGTGAGGTATTCAGGAAGGGCTGAATCATTCTTGCCTTTCGGGGATCGCCTTATTGTGATAAAGACAGATGGCACGATGCTTGTCCACCAGCCAAATGGGGCAGCGCCAGTCAATTACATGAAAGACAGGACAACCCATAGGGTCTATGCAGATGAAGAGCTGGTGAAGATGAAATCACAGAATCTCATTCTGAAGGAATTCATGGAAGTCATGATTGATCAGGTTCATTTTTTGCATACCCAATATATGGATGATGCAGAGAAGATAGTGCTGCAGGGCTCTGAACGTGACATGGCAGACATGATAATGAAGAATCCAGGTCTCATAGAATCTGGATTTGTGCCGGTTTCGCAGGAAGAGCAGACAAAATATGGCTATATCGACGTCATGGGGAATGACAAAGACGGGACATTGGTCATCATCGAATGCAAGAGGTATAGTGTCGGCCTTTCAGCAGTGCAACAGGTACGGCGCTATGTCGAGAAGATCAAGCAGTCAAAGGGGCTTGACAAGGTGCGCGGTATATTAGCTGCACCAAAGATAACACCAAATGCAGAGAAGATGCTATTGGATTGGGGCTTTGAATACAAGCGAGTGGAACCGCCAAAATACCTGGAACAGTTCAATAAGAACCAGATGAGCATCGGTGAATTTCTGAATAATTAGATATTGTCACAATATTCCTATGTTATATGTCATAACAAAATATTTCATTTATCTATTATTTGTTATATTATCTAACAACTAGAAAGGAGATCTCTCCTGAACATCCTTTTAGGAATCATGACTGGCAGGTATCTATATTCTATCTTGACATGATCAAAAAAATCCTTGGCAAGCTCTATCTTTGACAAGGGAACGGCGATGACATTGTCAGAAATCCTTATGCCCTCAATATCCCTTATTACCCCTATGCTTGAACCCCTGCCATTCAAAGCATAATAAAACTTGGTCTTCTGCACATTTGACATTCCTTTTGTTGAATAGATAAAAAATCCCAGTGAAGAGAACCCATATCCATCAGCCAAATATCTGCCTGTAATCAGACTCATCCCCTCAAACAGGATCCCTTCCCTCGCATCAAAATCCGGAGATCTTATAGCCCCTTCAATCTTAGATATCAAAGTGATCCGATGATCAATGACTTCAAGTCTCTTCCTTAACACATATTCCAGGTCTTTGTCAACCTTCTGCTTGAAAACCAAGAGCATATCAATATCGGCTGGCTGTTTCTTTCCTCTCATCATTGAGCCAAACACCAATATATCAGATACTTGACTCTTATGCTCACTGAAGAAAACCCTGCAAACCTTCCTAAACTGAATGTCTTTTGATCTCATCTTCCACCAGACTCCTTATCCTGCTGCAGGTAGGCTTGTCCAATATCTTTGTATAAGTATCACGATAAGTAGAGAATTCCTTGTCAAGGATTGTGTAGCTCTCTGGGAAATATTTCTGGAGCATCCTGAAACGCTCGTTATGATCCTTAGGGGACTGCCCTATCTTCTCGAGAAGGATAAAATCCTCAATAGCAAAAAGGGTCTTGAAATAGAGTATTGTCGCTGATGTGAAATCGCCAGCACTGAACAATATATCTGCACTGCTCTTGAAAGTCAATATGTTCGTCTTCGCCATCACGTTATTAATTATAACATCAAAGGAGTATATATATCTTTTGGTTATATGTGATAACAAAATGGAAACATTTATATATTCATTGTATATACAATAGCTATATGGCTACTGAGATGATAACACTGAAGCTTGATAGGGAATTCTTACGTGATATAGATGAGATGGTGAAGCACAGGCATTACCACAACAGGACAGAGTTCATACGAGAGGCATTACGTGAGAAGCTCACAGCAGAAGAGAAGGAGTATATGCTCGCTCATCTGAAGAAGATACGCGGTTCTGCGAAGAAGAAAGTGACAAAGGAAGAGTATGAAAGAGTGAGAAAGACTGCAGCGGATGATCTGGCAAGGGAGAGAGGTTGGATCAAATAAGGCTTTCTGGTTTCCTGTAATAAGTTATATCCCTTATTTTCTTAAAATGCTTATCACGAGCAATAAGCAGAGATGCACTATCTCTGGAAAGTATCGCATGCAGGACATCATCTTTTGGTAAATTCCGTGACTTACTTATCTCTGTGGCCTCGGCATGCTGATCCAAATTAAAGAAAATCAAATCAATAACTTTCTGGAATGGCCTAAACATTGAATTGAGGGTTTCATCAGAATAGAATCTCCTAAGTTCTTTGATCACTATATCTGAAGTCACAATTCTTGAATCTTCTGACATGATCATAGAAATAAGCTTAGCTGCATACCTCCCTAATGGCTCTCCCCTGAAACCTTTCCGGTCCTCATACAGATCCATCCAGATGGAGGTGTCCAAGTAATATCTCATCCTTAAATGCTTGATTTTGAGGTTTATTTGGGTTGAGGGGAAAAAGGCGGAAAGCTTTTGCATCTAAAGCCCATTGCATTAGTAATCGCTGAATAAGCCAACTGCCTTCTTATGATATTCCACGACACTCTTCTCTGAAAGACCGGCAATAAGATTATGTATCTTTGATATAAACTCTTCCGCCACCCTTATGGAATTGACTGCCTCTTCCAAACCGACTGAGAAGTCAACATAATACTGCTTGTCGACCCTTTCTGATTTTGCTTTTTTTATGTCACTTGAGTCAATGTCAAATATCTCCTTAAGAAATATTATCGACGCCATGTGATTCTCTGATTTTATGCCTATCCTGAAAAGCGCTGCAAGAAGACAATGATACATTGAATAATAAGCAAGAGCGACTGAATCCTTCAGGTTGCCTATCTTAAGCAAAGCTTTGGCAGAAGAGAGTGATTCGTCTGATCTCAGCAGATAAGCCTTCTTTATCTCATCGCTTGGCTCAACAGCCTGTAATCTCCCTTCTTTCGCCAGCTTAATCAAAAAATTTATTCTTTTCGTAATAAAGCTCTACCCCTTTAATTATGACATGATTCTTCTCAATCTCTTTGATAAGGATACTATCCTTATTATACATGCCGATCTTGACGCTTATCCTCGAGTCAATGCCCTGTATTTCCTCTTTCAACCCATTATCTCCAGTCTCGATATAGACATCAATATCACTATCTTTCCTTGCAATGCCTTTTGCATATGATCCGAAAAGAATCGCCAGACTAATCTTGTTGTTCTGCTTAATCGCTTCAATGACCCTCCTTAAAGATGGATATTTCCTAACAGTTTCAATAAGCTTCTGGCTCTCAACCTGATAGGCAGATTGTTTGGCCTCCAATGATCTCTTAAGGAACACAACTTTGTTCTTCCCTTGCTGCCTGAAATCAACCACATTATTCTTGCTCAGGTCATTCACTTTCCTTGCAATAGATGTTTGGTTTGTATTGATCAATTTGGCTAGCCCCCTGATATGATTCTCTGACCTAAGCAATGCTTCAATGATTTTATTGTAAATATTTTGTGACATATGTAACAATAATGTTACATTAGTATATAAATGTTGCTGTTTTTTAGGTATCTGCATCAACAATCCTGACTGTTCCATGCAATCCACTATAGATTTCAAGGTTTATATCATTTTATGAGAAAAATCCGCAAGATATCTGATTAACGCAGGGAAGGGGGTTAAATATAATCAAAGATTGATCACAAACTTGCAATCCTTGGGACCCTGGGCTGCACATTCAATCTCGTTACAATTCAAATCTTTATCTCTTAGAAAACTGAATAAGCCAGCTATTGCACCTGAGGTGATATTACAAACAGGATCCTTGTTGTAACCTTGATGTGTTTTCTTATATTCTGCGGCAAGTGTCGAGTTTGGAATGTTCACAACTATAATCTTGCCACTACTCTCTGCAATCTTGATATTGCCCAAACCCAAGCTTCCGAACAGCTCTTCAACAACAAAAGTCTGCTTTGCTTGTGAAGCACCAAGCTTACGAAAATAACTCTTGGTCAGCTCCTTCACATGCTCTTTTGTCAATGAATACACTTTTGCTTTATCCATCTCCGTCTGGAGGGCATAAAAGAAGGATGATCTGAACATGATATTTTCCTGATCAAGGATATTTATCTTTCCATTCCCTATATTGAACTGCCTTGCCAGCATCAGCTTCTTCAGGAAAGCAGATAACATTATTAACCCTCCTTTCCTTTCTTAATACTCTTCAAAGTCTCCCATTTTTTATAGGTCAAAGAGATATCATCTTCTGATTGAACTTCTATTGACTGGAGAAACATCTCTTTGATAGGTGTGTCTGGCAATGTCTCATATAAAGTCTGTCTAAGAGCTTCTGCAAAAGTCTTTGCATGCTCTTCCTGAAAAAAATGAGCATTCATAGCAACAGGAGCCTCAATCATTATCTCAAAAAATCCTCCTTCCTCAAAGATAAAACGCTCATAAAACCTTCCCGCTATCTCATCAAATCCCAGATAGAGTATTTTCTTATTGAATCTCTGTTCCAGAACACCAATAAATTTCATCAATTCCTGTCTTGATCTCTCCTGCTCCTGCATTGATTCCTCAAGATTCTCATAAGAACGGAATGTGAAAGGCAGCATCTCTTCAATATCGACTAATGGAACAAATATATGGTGAGTCTCCATAAAACAGAAAAATAGGATAATAATTTATAAAGCTTTCTAAGACTAAGCTGTGCGGAACTGCGTCTCTTTGAGCAATTCCTTCACTCTGGTGTAAAGGTTTGCATCCTCATTTTCTGACTGCTTCTGGATGACACCATCAACAACTTTCACCCTTTTACCCGATCTGGTCACAAGTTCCTCGTTCGCCATCTTCAGTATATCATTGAACTGGGCTTGGCCAGTAAGAATCACCACCCGTGTATTCTGATACTGCTGCTTAATATGCCTGGCTACTTCAAGGCCATTTGTCCCGTGACCCAGGACATGATCAAATATCAATACATCTGGGCCGCCAATCAATCTGTGGCCAGTTGGGTCAAATTCTCCTGCATCATCGTCATATTTTAATGTATCAAGAGGATTTAGCTTGAACCCTCCATTCTCCCTCACAATATACATGGATGGTTCCTCTGAAAAACCAAAGAAAAGTTCATTATGCTCATTGATTTCTGGATCATCCAAAAACATCTCTGCCAATCTTTCAGCTTTGCCCTGAGCAACACCCGGTATGTCATCTAGCAACAATATGTCTCTCCTCTGCTTTGTCGTATCAAACTCTTTCATGATAAGATCATAGATTTCACATATCCTTGCATAACTTCTCTCAAAATCATCTTTCTCAGCATCTGTCAGAATATCATAATGAAAAACAACTTTTCCATCCTTCTTGCTGACCGGCAAGCCAATAACATGGTCCCTGAATTTAACCCCCTCAACAGTAATTGGATGGTTCTCTGCAAGGATGAAATCAATTGTCCTCATCAATCCATGGGCAGGGCCATACCAAGTCCCGCCTTGCATCACAGCAATCCTGGGTCCATCCATCATAGCCTTCTTCTGTATATCAACCATATCTTCATGAGTAAGCCCAATGTCTTCCAACGATTTTCCATTTATCCTTAATTGGGATTCTGGGAATACCTGAGTCGGCCCATGCTCACCAATGACCCTCGCTGCTACCTCCAACTCACTAGGATTAATACCATACCTCTTTGGATCTGATATCACATGCTTGACAATCTGCTCAACATACCTCCCTGTATCAAGCACAGGACCAAATGCATAGACCTGATGATCAGCAATCCCTGAATATCTCTGGAAATAAGTACATAAAGGATTCACTGGGTTTGTGACCATGACAACACTGCCTTCAAAGCCATTCTCGGCAGTCCTCTCTGCTATCCTCCTAATCATAGAGGGATCATATTTCAGTCCAACAAGCCTGATATCCTCCGGAGGATAGTCCTTGTAATTATAGCCCTCTTTTGCTGTGACTATGGTGATGCCATTCGGATTAATCTCCAGAACATCATCAACTCGCATTATCCTAGTTCCAGACCCATCAATGACAGCACCGGTCCTCAAATCATCTAGGGCAGCAAGCGATTCAGGCCTTGACCCTCTTGTATAAACATTAATCTCGGGAGTCTTGCCAACCAACAAAGAAGCAAGTTCTCTACCAACATTACCAAAACCCACAATATTTATCGGAATCTGATATTTCATTTTCTCATCACATCCAACAAGAAGTATGAACCCTGATGCGGCTTGAAAACATCCACACCCAAAGACATATTTAATTTAAGAGTATCATGAGGTATCCTTGATGATAGATAATCCGCTAGCTCCCCTGTCCCAAACACACCCAAAGACAGAAGCTTATCGGTGCCCCTTACATGCATTGAATCCCTTATCTGCTTAACAGCTCCGATATAAGTGCTATAAGGCAGAAGAGCTATCACGGGAAGAGAAACCTCTTGAGCCTCCAAAACCTTAGATGAAGGAAGCTCGTATATCATCAGATCGATATCATTCTTATCGGGAAAAATCCTACCAAAACGAGGACTCAATCCGGAATCCAAAATCCCTCTTAGCGCGGATTCATGAAACCTCGGCAAGTCTGTCTTTGGATTTGTTGGACTGCCATGCTTCAAACCCTTTGCTCGGTTTTCAAGAGCATCTACAAATTCATCATACACATCTTCATGGACATAGACAGCAGTCACTGCCCAGCATTTATTCCCCTTATTCCTTGCAGAAGCATAAACTAGCTCATCAGCAGCCTGATCAATGTCAGCACCATTACCCACTATGGCAATACTATGACCAGAACCGTAACGCCTTGATGACCTTCCGATTGACAAATCCTTGATAACCCTATCCCCCACAACTGTACGAACAATCCGCTCATAAGCTGCATTTGAAGAGAATATTGAGAATCCCTTGCTGAATGCCAATGCCTCCTGAACCATCTCAGGCTTGCTTAGTGATGACCAACTGAGCTTCTGCGCAAGATAAGGCAATCCCATCTCCGCAATCTTCTCAAAAAGTATGTGAGCGGCAATATCATTCGCACTAGGCCTTATTATCGCATGAGCCCCACCAAGAATGCTCTGGCCCACAATGAAAGGTGTCTCATAGACCTCATCATTGCCAGCAGCGACAATGAAATAAGGGCTAACAAGAGATCTTTCAGAAAGATGAACACCATCTCGTTCAACAGAGAACCTGTCGACATTTTCAACAAATCTCCCAAGATCATCAGCCCAAGTCCGCAGGGAGTCAGCAGTGCCTGAAAGATAGTTGACAGGAGTTCCATGCACAAGAGCCACATTCTCCAGCAGACGCGAATCTGACAATGTCCTGCTGATCATCTCATGAACCAGTCCAATCCTGTCCTCAAGAGGCAGAAGATCAACCTTGTGACCTTCATTATATGCAAATATCCTAGCTTCGACAAGTTCAGTTCTTCCTGAATCAGGAACAGTCGCAACAACACCCTTACCTGAGTAGTCTGTTACCTGCAAATCTACACCTTCAGCTGAATCCTGCATCTCTCCCCTGACAAAATTCTGGAATCTCATCTTGACCTCATTGCTCGGGCATCGAACAGCTGTCCGAGCCGGTTATCTGGAATAATGAAACACCTTTTAAGGTTGGCGCTTCAATCTTTTTCTGTGCAATATCATCTGGTGACCCATCAAAATCATAAGTCCTCTCAAGACCTTCCCCCTTTGCAGTGTACCTGCCACAACCACACTCATGGGGTGCTGAATAAGTTGTAAGGTTCATTGTTCCGCTGAATCTCAAGAGCTGTGTCGCTTGATTAGGTATAATACCTGAACTCTTATGATATAATGATTTCAGTTGTGCAATTATCTCATCTGTATGCTGCGAAAGAATATCTGCACCATAGAATCTTCCAAGATAATCCCTGTCTGCACTGTCAATATTCTTCCCATCTGCCAATCTTCGCTCAGCCCTGACAGCAGCATCATAAAGGCCTTGAATTATAGGATCGACAACCCGCTGACCGGCGATCCTGCTCACCAGGACCCTGCCTTTCTCCCCATCTGTCACATGCCTTTTTTTTTCGTCGACAACCTCAAAATATATATGGCCCTGCATGAGATGGAACCTCCCCGGATCATAAGGGCAATTTATTGTTGATGGGCCTGTATCAGTTGATCCACCAACATCCTTAACATAATCAATCCCTACATCATCCAATGCTCTGCGGATCCTGTATGTCAAGGGAGTGCTTGATGTAAGGATGAATCTGATATTATCACCAGTCAAGAAAGGATTCTCCGGATCATCATGCACCATGAGGTCCATGATCCCCTGTCCTTTTCCTTTGTATGATGATGGAGGTGAAACCAGACCATTGACACCTGCCTGTCTCATCAGCCTGAAAGCATCCTCATTTGTAAGATTAGGAGGCCTTGGATGCGCGACAACACCAAAGTGCTTGTTGAGAGTGTCAGAGAAGCAAGGTGCAGCAATATGATCCCATGTATAATTGATGAAGACCTCCCCAGGCATCTGAAATCTGGGATGCTCTTCAACAAGAAATCTCGCAGTTGACAAGGAAATCCCGAGCCAATCACTGTTTGAGTATCTAATATTTGTGAAATCAGCTACACTCTTAATGGAGGTACCCCCCGTGTAACGCATGATGAGATGAATCTGCTGATCTATCGGTAAACCTGATTGACCAGAGTTGAGAGATGCATGGTATCTCTCAGGCAAGAATGCATTTGAACCATATCCCCTGAACATCTTCTTTGTTGTCACAGGAAACTTCTCTTCAAAATCACCCAAAGACTTTATGTCATCCAAAGTCAATCCTGCTTCATTCATTATTGCCAATATAGCAGGGGTCCTGTGACGGACTGCAAAGTGCAACTGCTCAAGAATCCTTGCTTCAAGCCAGGATTGCCTCTCATCAGGGCTCAAGCGATCTAGAGCACCATCCCCAAGCGAATTTATCTCTGCCATAATCTTATATTAGGGGAAGATTAAGTATTTATAAATATTATGTATGTAATCACTTAGAAGTAACTATTCTGTTAATAATTTATCATATATCACAAACAGCGAAACAGACTGATTAACTGTCTGGGCCTGGCGATTCTGCACAGTCCCGATCTCACCAAAGGTATGCATACCCACCACTTTGAGAGCAGGATGGGCTTTCTTTGCAGCATCCACTTCTTTATTTATCTCCTGGCCAATGATCGCTTTTCTCCCACAACAATCAAAGACAAATGATATCGCTCCTTGGTCTAGAGTAGCATGTGCTTTCTCAGCTGCAGATATGATACCCTCCTTGATTGTGTTTATGGTCTTTTCCTGATCATAATCAACAATAGTGATTGCGGAATTCGGTGCAAGTCTCATGAGAACATTCATAGCATCATTATCCGGAAACGGCATCCACTCTTTGATGTACAATGATCCATCAGTATCAATCACACCAATAGGGTGCTCAAAAGTGTACTTGAAAGGATCCTTCCTTACGATTTCTTTGTCAACATCCAATAATCTTGAGTATTCCACCAGTGCAGGTTTCCCATTCAATTCTTCAAGCTTATGCCCATCAGGAGACAGCTTGGTAGCAAGAGCAACCCTGTTAGACATCAGGTAGCCGTTTGCGAGATTTGTTGAGAAATGAAGATTTGAAATCACAAAAACAACCAAAGCTGCATGCCTCAAGACCTTACCATCTGCAAATAGGAATAGGTTAGTCTGGTTTTTGTGCAGGAATGTGTCAAGGTCAGAGCTGCAAGCCTGACCGACTATCGGAAGATGAGAACCTGTCACATTAAAAATCCCCTCTAAGAATTCATTTTCCATACCCGGCACCATAACCCCATCTACAACCTCCACACCAGTAGAAAAATCGATGATAAAATAAGGAGGTGTCTTGACAATCTCATTATAAGACTTTGTCTGGGCTCTCCTGAACTGTATATATGGATCAACAATCTTGTCTGAATGGACCTTATCAAGAGCCATCTTGATGGCTTCTTCACCTGATCTCTGCGGGTTCTCTTTATAGTCTTCCTTGTATCCGACACCAAAATGCATATGATCTGTGTCAAGTACAATAGCTTGAATCGCTTTTTGGATGTATCCATCCTTATTATTGAACTGGCTGTCAGCAGAAGTGCCAACCCAATCCTTACCGAAATGAGCATTGGCTACTTCTGCAACCTCATAAGGATTGTAGCTATCATGCACAAACAGGAAAGCAAATCTTGGTTTCTTGATGTCGCCATCAGCCATAGAATTCTTGATCGCTTCCTCTACGCATTTCTTAGTATCCTCTTGAGAACTTAATCCAACACCCACTTTTATATGCTTGCCTTGCATAATGTTAGTTATATTATGATAGAACTTTAATAAGTTTTCGCTTTCTCGAATGAAATGGTGAATGTTGTGTACTCTCCAAGCCTTGACTCCAATGAGATTTGACCATTCATACGCTCGATGTTGCTCTTCACAGTAGATAAACCCATTCCATGGATGCCAGGCTCATCCCTTGTGGTGAATCTTGGCTCAAAAACTCTCTGTTGTATGTCTTCAGGAATACCCGTGCCATAATCCTTGAATTCGAAATAAATCCTGTCATCGCACTCATATGTCCTGATGTCAATCCTCCTTGAATCAGGTCTTGCAAACTGGAAAGCGTTCTCAAAAAGATTCTTGAGCACAAAATTGAACAGGGCGGGATTCACCATCGCAACTTGAGATGTTGCATCAGGCAATGGATTGCCTTGTTCGTCAATTACAGAATTCCCTTCCCGGTCATAAAAATGGAACTCAAATCCCGCTTTCCTCAGCTTGAAATCATAATATCTTGCCATCTTGATAACAAATGGATTGACATCATAGGAAGCCATCTCATCCCTCTGCTGGGCATAATCTTCCATCTGATTCAACTGCTGAGCTATCATGCCTGCACCATGCAGGGCAGATTCCAGATCCTGGGGGGGGATTGCTTTCCCTCTTTCCAACCTTCTCTGCATCTTCTTCAACCTATCTACAACAACAGTCAGAGGACTTCTCAACTCATGGGCAATGGTCGATGCAAAATCACCATAAGCAGCAGAAGACAACAAAGCAACTCTCTCATTCTGCAGTTCATCCCTCTGCCTGCCAGTCTCCTCCAAATCAGCGTAGGCTTGTCTTAAAGCTTCATTCCTTCTGTAAAGTTCATTGCCGAAGATTGCAAATTTTATTATCCCATCAACCTTACCTGCTATCCTAAGCACTCGTTTCATCTTCTCCTCTGGAGGGGGTAAATGGTAATCAATATCTATCGGAGAATCCAGAGATATCATTCCAATAGGTTCTCTGACCCCCTGAACAAATCTGAACAACCCTATATGTAATTGATAGAAATATTCATCAAATGTTAAATTTGGGTTTTTTGGTTTTATCCCAACTTCAAAAGTATTCTTGGAACGATGGAAAGTGCCTTCTGGCAAGATTCCTTTAGATTCTAATTGTAACATGTATGACTCATCATTCAAACAATAGGTATATTCCAAATCTCCAGTAAATAGCCCAACAGGAGGGCCTGGTAATCTGCCTGCTCGAATTTCTTTTAGATCGGCAAACATATTTTTAACATAGTCTAAATACTCTTGCTCATAATTGACTCCTGTGATCCATTGCAGAAATCTGGTACCCCCAAACAGATCACCCATTTTCCCTGGTGTTATCAAAGTGTTATTAGGATCCTTTATCAAAGCTATCTCACAACATCTGAATCCTAGAAACTTGCTCATTGAATGTAAAATTGTCTGAAGTGAATCAATTAGATAATCCGGACCAATGGAATCAACATCAGATACTTTATCTGCCAGCTCGGTCTCTAGTTGTTCCATTATAGAAGCATAGTCAATAACTTTAGCAGTATCTTGAAAATCTGACATACAGAATGATGAAAATTTAAAGATTTATAAAATTATTTATTACTACAAAGAAATAAATTGGACATATTAACTCTTATCTTGCTTTAAGACCTAAACCTAGAGTACCTATCCTCTTCTTCTTGCCCTTTGCAGGGGCTTTCTTCTTTGTTTTTGCCATACCACATCCTCCGCATACCATATTTGCACCTCTTGCCTTAACAAGAAAAAAAGGCCAGCAAAGCTGGCCAGTACTGTGATTTCTTGTTAAGATAGCCTATTACGCTATATGCAGCTACCCCTATATATATTTTTCTATACTGGAATAGAGGAGATATAGGAAAAATAAAAACGTAATATTTATATAACATTTGTTATTATTTTATTACAGATGTTAAAAAAAAGTAACAGACAGAAGCTCTTGAACTTATTCTTCACAGATCCTTCTCCACAATACCAATTAAGAGAGATATGCAGAAAAATCAGATTAAGCCCAAAATCTGTCAAGAATTATCTAGAAGAATTAAGCAAAGAAGGACTCATAAGGATCACAAAGCACCGAGTGCATGAATATCCTTTGTATCAAGCAAACAGAGATGATCCTTTGTTCAGATTATTAAAAAGAAATGAGCTTATCCTTGAAATCAAAGAGACAGGATTGCTGGATCTCCTGAATGACAGATATATGCCAGATGTAATAATCCTGTTCGGATCAGCATCAAGAGGAGAGGATACAAATGAAAGTGATATTGATCTCTTCCTCCAATGCAAAGGTGACAAAACAGAATTCAGGTCAGCAGAACACCAACTGAACCGGAAAATCAACCTATTCTTCTCAGAAGACTTTAATAAGCTCAGCAGCGAACTCAAGAACAACATAATCAATGGAATAAAATTGAGAGGATATCTGAAAATATGGGGATAATCAGCATAACACCAGACAAAGAGAGATGCAGATCAATAATGAGAATGGCAGAGACAAGCCTGAACATGATAAATGAAATTGATCACCTAAAATATCCCTCCAATGTGATAAAAGAATATTATGAGATCATCAGAGAGCTCTTGAGTGTAATCATGCTGCTTGAGGGCAAGAAAGCAGTAGGTGAAGAGGCCCATAAGAGACTGATAGAACACATAAGATCAATGAACATATTCCCTGAGAATGAGATCCAGATGATTGATGATCTGAGAATCCTGAGGAATCGCATTGCATATGAGGGATTCTTCATAAGACCAGATTATCTGGAAAGAAATCATCCAATGATAAAACAAATAATCAACAGACAAAATGAGATTATACAGAAGCAGATATAGCAAATATTTATAAATAAAACAACGAGAAACCAATCAAAAGAGGTCTAGGAATGCAGAAACATCAGAAGAATCTAAAATTATTATATTATATTGAGGCATTTTTCTCATTCTCCGGCAGCCTGATTGCAGACATGATAACATATTATGCAGAATCCATAGGCATATTCAGGGGCCTTATCGGCATGATATCCGGGTTCATAGAGCTGGTGTCATACACATCAGAGGTCATAGCCGGATACCTGTCAGACAAGTTCCAGCAGAGAAAGATATTCCTGATCCTCAGCGTGACAGCATGGACACTCATGTGGATACCTATAATACAGACAACAAACCACATGCTGTTCCTCGGTCTGGTCCTGGTGCAGGCATTCCTTGGGGGATCGATAGTGCCTGTCTTCGATGCTCTGACATTCTCGAACTCAAACCCGAAGAACAGGGTGCATGTGATAACAAACCTTGATTTCATAAACCAGCTGTTCGGATTCTTCGGCACCCTGGTCGCAGCAGGGCTCGCATTCTATTACAAGGATGTGCTCCTCACAAATATTGAGATAACAAGGAACCTTTTCATACTTGCGGCATGCATACAATTCATAAGCCTGGCATTCATAGTGCGGATAAAAGAAAGCCCTGTAAAGAGCAATTCAAAGAACCTCTTCAGGGAAGCGAATTTCATAAACAAGTACTTCTTCCAGAAGAACAAGAGGCTCAGGACATTCCTGCTGGTCAATCTCTTATGGGCATTCGCGACAGGAATACCTTTAGGATTCATGTCAATATACATAATAAACGAGATGGGCGCTTCCATGTTCTTCTTCTTCATGACAAATGCAGTCATGGTCATCAGCATGCTCGCCTCAATCAAGAGCTGGGAGGCATTTGCAGAGAAGTTCGGAGGAAAGGTGACATTATTCTTCTCAGCGCTCCTTACAACAATAGCGATCGCAGGCTACCTTTTCCATTACGAAATGATTATATTCGCAAACATAATACTGGGAATAGGCTGGGCAGGGTTCAACATGACAGCATCAGTCCTGTTCATGAATTATCTCCCAAAGGATGACACTGCCGGATTTGTGGGGATGTTCGACCTCTATATGGGAGTGGTCTTCTTCATAGCTCCTATAATAGGAGGCATACTCGCAAGCCAGTATGATATAAGGATGATAATAATAGTATCACTCATACTTAGGATATGCGTCGTGCCATTATTCTCATTCATACAGGAAGAATACAAGGAAGTAATCACATGAACCAGGCAATATCATACCTCAGGAAACAGAATCTCAAGTTCTGGGACATAAGGATAGAGGAATCGCATGCATCAAGCCTGTCTGTGAGAAACAAGGAAGTGCAGGACATAGGCTATTCCAACAACAAGAGCTACTCGATAAGGGTCCTGCATAAGAACGCGTTCGGCTTCATCAATTCAGACAACTTCAGCCAGATGCTGGAGAGTGCCAGGAAAGCTGTCAGGATATCAAAAATCCTCGAGAAGCACACAAAAGACAAGATAGAGATAGCGCCCTACAAAAGGATCATGGAGAACAAGTCAATGCGGCTGGTCGACTTCAACATTGAGCAGGCAAGGAAGCTCCTCATCGATGCCACAGACAGGAAGAGATGCAACAATCACATCAAGGATATCGGAGCAAGCTTCAGCCAGCAGGATCTCGAGAAGACCTACTACAATTCTGAAGGATCCGAGATAATCCAGAACCACCAATATTCAGAGGGGGTCATAACAGCAACAGCCCGACGAGGCAATGCCACTGAATCATATTCAAACGCGTTCCCGAACTTCAGGTATCTTGACATAGTCACACAGAGGGCCTGCAAGCATGCAGTTGAGATGCTGGATGCAGTTGAACTGAAGACAGGCCACTACGATGTGCTTCTAGACAATGAGCTCACAGGGGTATTTGTACATGAAGCACTGGGGCACTGCCTTGAGGCAGACAATATAATCAGCAGATCAAGCGTCCTCTGGGACAAGAAAGGCAAGAAGATAGCGTCAGACAAGGTCACAGTCATAGATGACCCTGAACAGCAGGGATACGGGTTCTATTATTTCGACGACGAGGGCATACCAGGCAAGAAGACCACACTCATAGAGAATGGATTGCTGAAAGGATTCATGCACTCGAGGGAGACAGCAGCAGCGATGGGAGCAAAGCCAACAGGCAACGGCAGATGCCAGGACATAAGCACAAGGCCCATTGTCAGGATGTCAAACACATACATCAAGAAAGGAGGCAATACATTCGACCAGCTCCTGGAAAAGCTCAAGAACGGGCTGTATCTCAAGGGAGAGAACTCCGGAGAAGTGGACAGCACCACAGGCGAGTTCGAATTCTCGGTCAAGGCAGCATATGAGATAAAGAACTACACTGTGGCAAGACTTTTCAAGAATGTCACATTGGTCGGGAACCTGCTCGACATAATGAAGAATGTGAGCGCTGTGGGCAACAAGTATGACATCCCTAAGCCCAGCTACTGCGAGAAGGACGGACAGCAGGTTCCTGTGAACGGATTCAACCCGCAGATACTCATAAAAGATGCGCTGGTGGTGGGCAATGACTGAGATATATGAGAAGGCGCAGAACCTGCTGGACTATGCAAGGAAGCATGCAGACGAAGCCCAGGTGAATGCGATACACCAGAAAGAGAAGGTCATGCTGATACAGAACAACAAGGTCGAGCTCATAGAATACGGGGAAAGGAAGGCTTACTGGCTCAGGATAATCAAGGACAAGAGGATGGGCACAGCAAGCAGCAACAATCCGGACCAGAACCTAGCAAAAAGAGCACTGAAGATCGCAAGGACAAGCCCGAAGATGCATCATTATTACGGCCTGCCTCAGAAACAGAGATTCAGGAGGATGAAGATATTCGACAAGAGGATGCCTCTGATCGACTTCGAGCAACTCTCACAGACAGGCAAGGATGTGCTCAAAGGGCTCAAAGGGCTCAATGTGCTGCTTGTCAAGATCATCACAATGGAAGGGGACACCTGCATACTCAATACGAACGGCGTAGACTACACTGAGCTCGAGACAAGCAACTCGATAGGGTCAAGCACATCAAACAAGCTGAACATCAACCTGTGGAAGACAGCATCAGAAAGGAGACTCATAGACTTCCATGCATACGCGCGGAGCGTGGCAGATGACATGAAGAGGATGAAGAAGCCTGAGCCTCTCAAGAATGCAGTCGATGACATAGTATTCGCGCCAGTCCCGTTCTCAGAGATAATGGACGGGGCATTCATGGGGAACCTTGACCTGTCATCGACAAACTCAAGATTCAGGACAGGGTATGATTTCGGCTGCGACATGAGCATAACAGACAAGGGCCATATGGATTACGGCATAATGACAAGCAGCTTCGATGACGACGGCGTGCCTACAAGCGACACGCAGCTCATAAAGAACGGGATAATCAATGAGAAGATCAGCGACTACCAGACAGCAAAGAGATTCAGGAAAAGGCCCACAGGAAATGCAGGAGGATTCTCGAATGTGGTTGTATCAGGGAAGAACAGCATCAGAGACATCGACAAGGGTGTCCTTGTGACAGCAGTCCTGGGAGAAGACAACTCAAATGCGCTCACAACAGAATTCAGCGTAGAGGTCGACAGGGGATTCATGATCGAGAATGGGCAGATAACAAGGCCTGTGAATGAGTTCATGATATCAGGGAGGTTCACAGACCTCATGAAGAGTATAGCAGGGTATGGGAAAGACGTTACAAATGTCCATGGGTTCTACCTGCCGTCAGTGCATGTGCACGGGCTTAAGACAAAACTTTTCTGAGAAAAATTAATAAATCATGGAAACATACTATTCTTATGGTAAAAATATCAAGCATCAGGTTCAGGAAGCTGAAGATGCCAGAGATTGAGAAGATAAAGCCTCTCTGGCAGGGACTGATGGATGATAACTTCGATAAAGTCGCAAAGAGGAATCCTAATCTCAAAGAAGAAAGGAAGATGATCAAGAATCCCTGGAGGGATGTGAAGAAATATTATTCTGACAATATAAAGAAAGGGAAAGGAGTCATATTTGTTGCTGAACATAATGATGAAATCATAGCACATAATTTCAACCTCATCAAGCTCAACATACCTATCTTCCTGCCAAAAGAGCTAGGATATATCGGAGAGCTCTATGTTGAAAAAGGATATAGAAGCTTAGGGATAGGAAACAGGTTCAGGAAGATGGCATTTGATTGGTTCAAGAAGAAAGGCATCAAGAGAGCTTCAATACAGGTCATGAGAGATAATCCTATGGCACATAAGTTATATAAGAGATGGGGCTTCCATGATTTCAAGATAGAGATGCGAAAAAATCTTTAATATGTTTTAAATAAATTGTGATATATTCTTAAAATGTTGTAAATTTTGCTTAACTTAAATGATGATAATTGGTAAGATGTTGAATATGTATAATTTGTATAATTCTGTATACTGAAGTTTTTTATAATCCAAAATACTCCCTTGCCCCATGCAGATGTTTGATTTTTACAAGCGGATAATCGAAGAGGAACTGAAGCAGGCAATACCCAAAGAGATGACATTCAACTATGCAAGAAGCTTCTCAAATTCCAAGGAATATGAGTATGACTACAAGGCGCTGACAAAAGCAATCCTTGAGCCATTATGGGAATTCCTCAACAGAGGAGGCAAGAGATGGAGGCCTGTGCTCATGATGCTGGCACATGAGGCGACAGGAGGGAATCCGCTTGAGATAAGAAGGCTCAGCATAATACCTGAACTCATACACAACGGCACGCTCATAGTGGATGATATCGAGGATGACAGCAAGACAAGGAGAGGAAAAAGGGCATCGCACCTGATATTCGGGAAAGATGTCTCGATAAACATGGCAAACTTCCTGTATTTCCTGCCGCACAAGATAATCAGCGAGTCAGACCTTACGCCGAGAAAAAAGAAGACACTCAATGACCTGATAAACCAGGAGATGTCACGACTCCACCTGGGACAGGCAATGGACATACACTGGCATAATTCCAAAGAGCACAATGTGGCAGAAGCGCAGTACTTCCAGATGTGCGCATTCAAGACAGGATGCCTTGCAAGGCTTCCTGTGAAGATGGGTGCAGTCCTGGCAGGAGCAAGCAGGAAAGAGATAAATGCGCTTTCAAGATTCGCAGAGGCTGTGGGGATAGCTTTCCAGATAAAGGATGACATACTCAACCTCACAGGATCAAAGCACTGGGGCAAGGAAGTCGGGGATGATATACAGGAGAACAAGAAAAGCCTCATCATGATACACTTCATGAAAAGCTCAAGCCAGAAAGACAGGAACAGGATGATATCCTATCTTGGGAAGAAGCCAAGCAAGAGTGACATGGCAGCCATACTCTCGCTCCTCAACAAATATGGCTCAATCGAGTATTCCATGAAAAAAGCAGAGGACATGATAAGCAGAGCCCAGAGAGAGCTATACACATCGCTCCCTGACACAAGAGCAAAGAATGACCTGCTGATGATGTCAGGCTATCTCATAACAAGAAAATTCTGAATCTGACACCAGCACCGTCACGCACCGTCACCTTTATTAATATACAGTTTACATCAGCAGGAATGGCATTCAGACTAATCATGGATGATATCCTCCTGAAGCTCATTGTATCAGTAGCAGTGCTACTCATAGGGTTGCTCCTATCAAAGGCAGGAGAGAGGATAATCATATCATATTACAGGAAGAAATACAAATTCATCAAGAAGGCTCCGCTCGCAAGGACATATTCAGCGATAGTCTGGACACTGACAATCATCATAGCACTTCTCTTCCTCAGGGTAGATATCTCAAGAGAACTGTTCCTGAATGCCTACCAGTCCCTGCCAAGGCTGCTCAGCATAGTGCTGGTGCTCATACTCGTGATAACCCTCGTCAACCTTGTCATATATTTCCTGAAAAAGATACTATCGACAACAGGACTGACAGATTATCTCAGGGAGAACAAGAACGAGCAGGTGATAGATGTCATAATATGGGTGCTGAGGCTGCTCCTGTATATCCTCCTCGGACTGGCAGCACTTGAAGCCCTCGGGTTCAATGTCAGCAGGGCCATATCCACCTTCGGCAGCATAATCTACCCATTATTCCTGCTCTTCCTGCTGTTCGTATTCATCGGACTCAAGGATATCTTCCAGAACTTCTTCATCAGCCTATATCTCAGGGGCAACAAGAAATACAGGGTCGGCATGAGGATAAGGATAAATGGGGATGTGGGCACGCTGAAAGAGATAGGGAGCCAGGATGTCCTGATAAGCACAGACCAGGGCAATTACCTTTATGTGCCGAACAAGAGCTTCATCAACTACAACAAGAACATCAAGAAAGCCATGACAGACCTGGACACCCTTGAGAAGATAAAATCACATTTCGTCGCACAGCACCCGAGCTACTGCGGGCCTGCAAGCGCGAGCATGATACTGAACATATTCGGATTCGAGATAAGCCAGGAGCAGATAGGGGAACAGGCAAATACAGAGAAGGATGTGGGGACACACCCGGATGCGCTCATCAAAGTCATCCAGAAACTCGCAAAGAACCAGGTCAAGGGCGTATGGATAGACACCACACAGTTCAATGACCTGAAAGTGGAGCTCCAGAGCTGGCTCAATGACGGTGCACTCACCATAGTCGACTACAAGAAGAACATCCTCTTCCCGAGCTCAAAGAAGGCGCATTACTCTGCATGCCTGGGCATCGAAGGCGATGATGCGATCATACTCGACCCGTCAAAAGTGACAGGAGGGGTCTACTTTGTCAACATACCTCTGCTGTTCAAGGGCATGGACACATACTCAGATCTCATCCAAGGCAAGAGAGGTTTCATAGTGCTCGCCCCTAAAGGGACGACAGCATTCGAGAGGATCGAGCAGGGCATGCATTTCTATGACATATCATTATACAAGAAGCTGAACAAGAATTTCAGGAAGAACCTCAACAGCATGATAAAGGAGACCAAGCTTCTCGAGTTCATACTGCCTGACCCGGTAAGGGAATACATGAAAAAATATGAAAGCAGCGAGAAGGTCTCAAGGATCTGGAGCGTATTAGAGGCAGAGGAGAAGGAATAGTGTCTCAATCAAAAAAAATCCAACATATGGGCATCAAGTGATTGTCTTCATATCAACAATGCAGTCGACGACATTCCTAATCTCCTTTATCCTCCGGGTAAGGTGCTCGAGATATCCTATGTGAGGACTTGTCCATTCGAATATGACATGTATCCTGTCCTTCTTGGACACAGAGTTCACAGAGGAGATATCGACATTCTCAGCAGCAAAGGCATCAAGCATCTCAGCAAGCAGACCGACCCTGTTCTGCACAACAACAGTCATCCTGACAGACTTCAGCTCCTTTTTCCAATTCAGATCAAGCCTCCTGGCTTTTCCCTTGAGGACAGCAATGTTAGGACAGCCAACCTTATGTATCGTGATCCGGTTATCCCTTGTCTTGTATGATTCTATATCATCCATATACCCCGGGTTGCAGCATTTTGAGAGCTTGACATTGGATTTATCCTTCTCATCGATCTCGAGATGATCCAGGGGATTAGACCCAGTCTCCTTCTGCTTGGCCTGATGACGCAGCCTTGCCTGCTTCGCACTGTGTTCGAGAGAAAGGCCGGCAGCCTGTCTGATCTTGTTCTTGGCCTTAGTGGTGCGGACAAAGTTGAGCCACTGCCTATTAGGCTTCGCGCTCTTGCTGGTGAGTATGTCAACTATATCCCCGCTCTTGAGCACTGTATCGAGCTGGACCATCTTATTATTCACCTTGGCCTTGGCAGTCCTGTTCCCTATGCTCGTGTGGATCTCATAAGCGAAATCAATCGGAGTGGATCCTTCAGGAAGGGAGATAGGATCACCTTTTGGGGTGAAAGCGACTATCTCGTCTTTCAGGAAATCTATCTTCAATGTCTCGATGAAATCAGAAGCATTATCAGAGTGACGCATCCACTCAAGGACCTGCTTCAGCCAGTCGACCTTCTTGTCGAACTTCTTGTCACGCTCAGTGCCGGAATAACGCCAGTGGGCAGCAATGCCCTCCTCAGCAAGATGATGCATCTCCCAAGTCCTTATCTGCACCTCAAGTATCTTGCCATGAGGCCCTATCACAACAGTGTGGAGGGACTGATACCCATTTGATTTAGGGACAGCAATATAATCCTTGAACTTCCCAGGCATGGGCTTCCAGAGGTCATGGATGATGCCAAGGACACTGTAGCAGTCAGGCACAGAGCCGGTGATGATCCTCACTGCATTCACATCAAAGATCTCATTGAACTCCTTATGCTTCTTCACCATCTTCTTGTATATAGAAAAAAAGCTCTTTGCCCTGCCGAAAACCTCTGCCTTTATACCCCTAAGGCTGATCTCATGCTTGATGGTCTCGATTATCCTCTTGATATCCTTGTCCCTCTGATCAGCATCCTTAGCAAGCCTCTGCTCGAACTGCCTGTACACTTCTGGGAAGCGCCACTTGAGGGCAAGATCATCAAGCTCAGCCTTGATATTGTTCATGCCAAGCTTATGCGCTATCGGAGAATATATCTTATGGACCTCTTCAGCGATCCTCTTCCTCTTATCCTCCCTGAAATGCTGGAGGGTCCTCATATTATGGAGCTTGTCTGCAAGCTTGACAAGTATGACCCTGATATCCTTCATTGATGCGATCAGGATCTTCCTGATGTTCTCTGCCTTGTATTCCTCTTTTGTCTCGAACTTGATCTGGCGCAGATTGGTCAAGGCCTGCACTATATTAGCGATCTCATCACCGAACTCCTTAGCGATCTGATCCTTTGTCACAGGAGTATCCTCTACAACATCATGCAGCAAAGCAGCGCAGATGGAAGCAGTATCACCACCCATCTCGACCACTATCTCGGCACATGCGTACAGATGGATGAAATAAGGCTCGCCAGAGGCCCTCTTCTGATCCTTATGAGATCTTTCTGAAAGCCTGTAAGCTTTCTGTATCAGCTCAATATTAGCCTTGGGATTATGTTCTAGAATGTGCTTCTTGAGTTCCTGGAAATCCATTGAATATGTAGTGTATCGGTGATTTATAAAGGTTTTCGGGCAAATCTGAAAGAGACAGACCAAAAAAGGCAGAAAAAAGCAAGAAAAATGAGCCAGCTTATGTTTGAATGGAAAAGGCCTAATGCAAAGCTCCTGCTGTGTAGACCCACCCAGATAAGGAGCATGAGCCTGAAAATGTTCAGGCACCAGATCAAAAAAAGGCCGATCAGCAGTAGGGACAGCATCTTTCTGTGACAGACCTCTCTCCTGCTGATTATCCAGAAAACCAGGAAAAGGGAAAGGAACAGCAACAAGGATTCTATTCCAGAACACTGTTCGGCTATTGTTATTATGAAATCATCTACCTTGATTATATTGGCTGATATCAGCCTAGCAGTTGGAAAAGGCAGGATTATCAATCTGGAGATTGCAGGTATTAGTGATGAAGTCAGCCCTCTGAAGAATATCACAGCAAAATAGGCTGTCAGTACAAACAAGGGCATCAACACAATATGCACTTGATATCTTCGTGCCAGCATCCTGATGTTCCTTGAGCCAAAAACAGCAGACAAAAGCGAAGCACAAGCAAAGAAAAGGATAGGAAATCTCAGCAATGGATCATGATGCCCAGATAATTTCAGGAACAGATAGACAGAAAAGAGAAGGATAGAGATGAGTGAAGATACCGCAATCTCTATGGCGCTCATCCTATGAAACTGGATATTCTTCAACCCATCCCAACAGAGCAGAAGAAAGACAACACCCACGAACAGGGCGGAGCCGACAAGATCTGTTGTGTACACTGCACCCGGAAAAGGATATTTCCTGTCAAACAAGGAGAAGAAGAACTGCAGAGCGACAATGATCACACAGTACAATGCTGACCTAAGAATAATAGACCTGCGCAGCTCCATTATCATACACCTTGTTCTCGTCTGCAAGCATATTTGGAAATATTGTCTGACTGATCGGGACTGAATATATTGTCTCACCGATATCAATGAACTCCCTGTTCCTCTCTCTCAAGAACACAATGCTGTCAGGCGGCAATGAATCAATGCCGGCCAGCTCCTGTGCATCATCCAACCCTTTCAAAATCAGTATGCCTCTTGCCCATGAGTTCGCATAGATCCTGGCGATCTTCTGCTCTGAGACCCACTGAGCAGCATCCAGCTCAGCATCATGGATATATATCCTGTCATAATCAAAACCTGAATTAGAAAAAGCAATAGGATAATCAACATCATACATTGCGTAAATGAGGCCTGAATTCGTGATGAGCTGAAGGATGAGAATGATAGATAACAATGGCACTGAAAATCTTCTGAGCGGCTTTGCACCAAATACAAACAAAGGAGCAAGGATCACCAAAGATTGTTGATATAATCTTGTGATTCCATAATGCTTCTGCAGCAGTGGAGAAGCGAGCATAACCAGCAGGAAAAGAAAGAATATTGAGGTTGCGATAAGCATGAAAGAAGATTCTTTGTTAATGAAAAACCGGCACAGAACATAAATGAACCCAATAATAATAAGCAATCTTGTCAACAGACCGGCAATTTTTACGATTCTCTTGACCTTGTTCAGCTCTGAGAGCCTGTCTCTGTAAGGATTGGACTGGGTTGAGGCGCTTTCCTTGTTGATAACTGGTCCAGCTATTGAAGCACCCGGCTTCTTGTAGATATCCATGACTTTATCCTTGCTGAAATCAATCGCAGAGAAGGCAGACCTGATGGAATCATGATATAAAATGTTTGAAAGGACACCAAGATAAAGGAGTATGAAAGAGCACACCAAAATCACAAAAGACAGCTTAATCCTGTTATGGGACAAGATCCTTGACATGCAGAGCAATGCAAGGAATACAGCAAACATGAAAGCTGTTGTGTAATGTGAGACGACGATAAGCAATGCGAACAGGACCATTAGCACAATGTTGCCATGCATATATGCCAAGATGAACAAAGCGAATAAAAGGAGTGCAATCTCCTGCCTGATATGCCTGGGCATCTCATAGATGAAAGTCCATTGGGCAATGAACAAGAATGATGCGAGGAAGCTCTCCATGTCTGACAGGAAAAATCTCGCTATGAGGGATACAGTCGGGGCAGATATCGCAAAGATGAGCTGCATCAGGACCTTATAGACCCAGACAGGATCCATCCTTGTGATAAAATAAAGAATTGAAGGCAGGATATTCGTGCTCAAGGACCAATTGTAAGGATGCGTGTCTGCAGGATCCCATCCATTCTCCAGGGTCTGCTGGAAGTAGAAGAATTCTGTCCTGATATCCTCTCCGACAACATGACCTGACCTGGCAGAGTTCATGAGAAGCAAAGAGAAAGCGAACAGGAACAGGATGATGCAGAAAACTGCAGGTGAGAGATTCTTATGGACTATGATGCAGAGTATGAATATGACGATTATTGAGATGATGAGGATTATGTTCAACAGAGGGCTTCCTGCATCCATTGACTTTGCTCCAAACAGAGCCACCAATGGCAAAGGAGCTGCAGCAAACAATATCAGATCTGACCAATGCATGAGAAATGATTAGGAATAGGGATTAATAAGATTATACAAGAAAAAACCGGAAAAACTTCAGACTTTGGCGATAATGACCTCGATTGTCGAGACCCTTACTTTCCTACCTTCCTTGTTCTCGAACTCCTCGCTGTCGATCCTTATGTCCTTGACCTTGGCCTGCCCTTCCAGAAATCTCTTGGTGGCCACCTCAACGACATCCACTGCCCTGGAGATGAACTTGCCCCTCGCCTTCACTATGACTTCGCCGGCGTTCTTCGTGGTCAGCTGCATCACAACACCAGTCACATAATTCATGAACGGCTTGCCGCCGATAAAGATAGAGTTGTCGTCTGTCATTTCACCCACCCCCTATGCTGTGTCAACGTGAATCAGAGTATCTGTGTTATCAGATGGTCTCTTTCTTCTTCGAAAGCCTGGTGACATATCCTGCGATGATGTTCCTCATCTTCTTCGAAGGTATGTCCATGAATTTGGAGACCAGTCTCTTATTCTGCTCAAAGTCAACCTTGAAGTCATCCATGTGCCTATGGATAAGCTCATTTGTGGTTCTCTTGATTAGTTTAGTCTTGATTCTCCCCATGAGAATCTTTTGAACTTTGGTGATGGTATATAAATATTTCTGCTGGACCTGAATTGGTAAAAATGTATATTAGTATATACTTATATACACAAAATAATACCGCAAGCAGATATCACAAGTAAATACAAGGGGCATATAATGCAGAAAATCCATCAAAACATCTCCAGATCCAGGTATAACCCCATAGTTCGGCTTCAGAGCATATAGAAAAGAAGTGCTGAGAAAAGGCCTGATGCTGGAAGTTTATTGACCTGATTGAAGGATCCGTGATTATCCGGAGTTATCCGGGATTCATTCACATCTCATCCAGCACATCGATGCTCATGAGGCCAAAGCAGGTCCTGAGGACCACTGCAACTGACTGAGCAAGAAGAAGACGGAACTTCTTCACTTCTTCAGTCTCTTGCAGGATCGGACAAGCATGATAGAACTCATTGAAGGCCTGGGCAAGTTCATATGCATAGTTAGCGAGAAGGCTGGTCTTGTAGTTCTCAGTTATCTTCTCAAGCACTGCAGGGAACTTATCCAGATGCTTCACGAGCCTGAATTCCTGGCCCTCATTCAGCACAGAGAAATCAGCACCACCAATCGCATTATTGATATCAAGACATCCTTTCCTGAAAATCGAAGTTATCCTTGCATAAGTGTATTGCAGATAAGGCCCAGTCTCTCCCTCAAATGACAATGATGCCTTAGGATCAAACACAAAGTTCTTCAGCGGATCGAATTTAAGGAAGAAGAACCTTATCGCAGCCATCCCGATCGCTTCAGCACGCCTCCCAATCTCATCCTGCGGCAGATTACCATAGCGGGATGATACCTCTTTCCCTGCAAGACCTATCATCTGGTCAATCAGGTCATCAGTGTCAATCACAGTCCCTTCCCTTGACTTCATCCTGCCCTCAGGCAGTTCGACCAGGCCATAGGAGAAATGATAGCACCTGTCTGCAAACTCCCACTTCAGCATCCGGAAAAGCTCAAAGAGGACCCTGAAATGATGCTCCTGTTCATTGCCGACAACATATATCATCCTGTCGAACTTATAATCATCATACCTGCTCTTAGCCACAAAGAGGTCCTGCGTGATGTAAATGGATGTGCCGTCTGCCCTAAGAAGGACCTTCTTCCCGAGATCCCGGTCTGTCAGATCAGCGACTATCGAGCCATCAGCCTCTCTCACAAATATCTTCCTCTTCAGGCCATCCATCACGATATTCTTGCCATCAAGATAGCTTTCGCTCTCAAGATATTCCTTCTCTATCGAGAAATGGAGCTTCCCGTATGTCTGCCTGAAACCCTCAAGGGCCCAGCTGTTCATCATCTCCCAGAGCTTCCTCGTCTCCGGATCGCCTGCCTCCCATTTCCTGAGAAGCTCTCCGACCTCCAGCTCGATATCAGGATCCTTCTCAAAGAGCTTCGCGTATTCCACATAATAATCGCCGACAAAATGATCAGGCTTCCTCTTCTCTGATCCAGGTGTTTTCCCGTTCCCCAGCTTCTGATAGGCAAGCATAGACTTGCAGATATGGACCCCCCTGTCATTGACGATGTTGATTATGTGGGCATCGAATCCGGAGAACCTCATAACATTGAACAGCGTGCTGCCGAGAAGCATGTTCCTCAGATGACCGAGATGCAGAGGCTTGTTTGTGTTCGGGCCGGGGGATTCTATAAGGACCCTGCCCTTGCTCTCTGTCTCAGGCCTTCCGAAAGCATCTCTCTCCTTCGCTATCGTGTCAAGCACATACTCGCTGAACCTGTGCTTGTCGATATAAAAATTCAGATAAGGTCCTTTTGCATCCACAGCCTTTATCATATCATCAGGCTTGATCTTCTTAGCGAGCTCATCCGCAAGCTCTGCAGGATTCTTGCTGTACTTCTTCGCATACTGGAATGTGGGAAAAGCGTAGTCACCCATCTTCGGATCAGGAGGGACCTCTATATCAGAATGGGATATCTCAATCTCCTTGTGCAGAAGCCTGAAGATGTGTTCCTTGAACGGATTCATTTTTTCCTTGATTTCGGGTTCATGGCCTTCAGTATCTTGAGCTCCATGACCTGCATGCTGTTCCTGAGGCTCTTCATCTCCTTCCTGAGCTCTTTTATCTGTACTCTCAGGACCCTGGCCTCATACCATTTCAGGATGATCATGATGAGATAAAGGCCGAAGATACCTCCTGCAAGAACTTTGAGGGAATTATACAGATTCTCAAAAGGAGTCACTAAAGTCAATGGGTCTGTGATATTCATAGAAGCGGATTGGGAAGCATTTATTTATAAATATAATGCTGCAGATATTGAAATGATGTCCAAAATTGGACATAAATATCCAAAACAAAACATTTATAAGTCATTGCCCATTCATGGTGCCCAATGACAATAAGCAAGATAATGGAGAATGCCACAACAAGCTCAGAGATGATGCACGAAAAATTCAGCCTTCTGCGGGCCAGATCAATGAGATATGAAAGGGAATCCGGCCAGATATCCAGATCACAGGGACCAATAGCCTACTGAAGGAGGTGAGAATTTGCAGACCAAGCTTTCTGATTATATCGATATCAGCTTCGCCTATCTTGAACAGGAGATGACCGAGATCATCAGGGATTTCAAGGTGAGCGCAGTCAAGAGCGCAAAAACCTGATTCTCATGAACATCGCCAGGATCACAGAGGAATTTGTAGATGACAACCACAGCATTAGGGAGAGCCTCAAGAAAGACCTTATCAACTATTCCTCACTGGCAAGAAGGATAATGAGCAAAAGAAGACTTGGACCTGAAAATTTTGAGGCTATTGTCGCTGCTGCAAGAAGATACAGGAAAAGGATCGGCCATTCCGACGATGATTCATATGCCAAAGAGCTCCTCAAGGACATAGATCTCGACATCAGGAAGCAAAAGGACAAGGCAAGCATAATTCTGACAGGAAAAGAAGATGATGTCTATGCATTCATCACCCACATATTCTCGATATTCTGGGAAAGAGGCATAATCATCCCTGAATCCCACATCAAGACAGGAAGAGCTGAACTCACACTAGAGAAAGAGACCATATCAAAAGCGCTGGCAGCGCTCAATCTGTAAGGATCAATCAGACTTATACCCTCTCATGAAAGCATCTTCTTCAGGAGAGACCTCATCATCCTCAAGGAGATCGGAATCAGTGTCTGAATCCTCATCCTCATTTATCTCATCATCGAACAGGTCTTCATCAAATTCATCATACATTAGCGCTCACCCCGCTGAGTATTTATAAATTAAAACAATATACAATTTGAGGTTATATATATTTAAACGAAATTCTATATAGAACATATATACAATATCAAAAAAGTATGATGAAATATCATCCAGAATACTTAATCATGAGTACATAAGTAGCTGGAATAATCATAAAAAAACTCAATATCTGACCCATTGTGAGACCCATGTAAGTCGGCTCTGCCCTCCAGAAATCGATCGCAAAGCGGCCAAGGCCCATGAGGAGCACAAAAAGCCAAAACACGAAACCTTTCCTGAACTTCCTTTTCTGATAGATAAAAAGAAGGACAAAGAATATCATCAAACGCTTGACTGCACTGTAGATCTGATAAGGGTGCCTGCATCCATCAGCTGTGCGGAACTTCACGCACCATGGCAGGCCTGATATCCTGCCGTAAATCTCATGATTTGTGAAATTGGCGATCCTCCCGAGAGCAAGGAAGAATGCAGCGGGAAGAACAAGGAAATCAGCCAGCTCAAGGAAATCTATCCCCTTCTTCCGGCAGAAGACCCACACAGCAAGCAATGAGCCGAAGATGCCGCCGTGAAAGCTCATGCCCCCCTCCCAGAATGCAAATATCTTGAGTGGGCTGGCGAGATAATAATCCAGGTTGAAGAAGACAATCTCAAACACCCTTGACCCTATCACCACGCCGAGCATCAGATAGACCAGGAAAAGCTCGACGTCAACAGGATGGAAATTCCTGATACGCTTCTTCCCGACAATCCGGTACAGGAAAAAATAGGTTGCAAGGAATGCAAGGACATAGACAAGACCATAATACCTTATCTGGAAAGGGCCGAACTCAAGCAGAACCGGATTGATGGTGTTTATTATCATTTCCTATGCTTCTCCAGCTCTTTCTTAAGCTCGTCAAACTCAAGCCTGAGAGCCGCATTATCCTTCAGCGCCTTATTCAGCCTTTCGATGATCTCCTGGTTCTTGTCAGCCTGCCTGATAGCGGTGTGCATCGTCAGATGAGAATCCTTCCTCAAGGCTTCTATCATTTCGTCCTTGCGCTTCAGCTCATCATGAAAAATCCTCTCAAGCTTGTCATAATCCTCTTTCGGCACAAAGCTCTTGAGCTTCGTTTTCTCCCCTTCTCTCTTTCTCTCATCCATCTTCAGTCTCCGGCGCTCATTCCCCGAACTTGATTGTCTGATAAATAAAAATCTTTGCCTCTGGATCCTTCCAGGCATCAGGGGGAAGCCCTGCTTTCTGGCAGAGAGACTCAAGGAATCCCTTCTTATCAGAAAAATGCTCCCACACATCAGGCAGATAAGTCGCACCATGGCCCCTGAGCTGGAGCCAGACCCCATCAATATCAGGCCTGAGCCTGGCAAGCAGATCATCAGGGCCTGAATGGTCAAGCCTCTTCATCGGGGTAAGGACCGAGACCTCTATCTTTATCCTCTTGAGCTCAGTAGCATCCACAGGAGGGAATCTCGGGTCATCCACCGCTGCATTCACTGTGTTATTGATGACACTCTTGAAAATGGGCTCGCCTGGAGTGAGTGAGCCGATGCACCCTCTCAGATCACCTGCAACAGTAAGAGTCACAAAAGTCCCTGACTTCTGCTTAAGTGAATCAGGCACATCATCAGGAGCATATGTATCACCTGTCAGGATATACTTATCCAGGGTATTCCTGGCAAGCTTCAGCAAATAATCCTTATCTGCATCATTCATCTGAAAACCCCCTCTACCAGTGTTGAGCATCCAGGACACTTGTCTCCATCCAGATCAATCTTGACCTTCCCTGCATGCCAAGCCCTGTCAATCACAAGCTTCCTGCATTTTGGGCAAAAGGTCCTCTCATACTTCTCATCAGGGATATTCCCCACATAGACATATTCCAAGCCTGCCCTCTTCCCGGCTTCATATGCACGGAGAAGAGAAGCCATCGAGGTCTGAGGCAGGTCAAGCATCTTATACATCGGGAAGAACCTTGATATGTGCCAAGGGATGCTCTTGTCGACAGATGCGATGAACTCTGCGATCTGCTTCAGCTCGGCATCAGAATCATTCTTTCCGGGTATCACAAGAGTGGTTATCTCAGTCCAGAAACCCATATCTTTAGCACGCCTGATCGTATCCAGTACAGGCTGGAGCCTTGCTCCGCAAAGCTTCCTGTAGAAATCATCTGAGAATGATTTCAGATCAATGTTGATAGCATCGATATAAGGCCTCATGTATTTCAGGGCTTCTTCTGTTTCATATCCATTTGATACATAAACATTCTTCAGCCCTTCAGCCCTTGCGAGCATAGCAACATCATGCGCAAATTCGATGAAGATGGCGGGTTCATTGTAAGTGTATGCGATGCCACTGCATCCATTCAGCTTCGCCTTGCTGACAATCTCGCTGGCTTTGACATTTTCACCATAGACAGGACCATCATTCTTCGGAGCCTGGCTAATCTCCCAATTCTGGCAGAAATCGCAGCGGAAATTACAGCCCACTGTGCCGATTGACATGATTGATGTCCCCGGCAGGAAATGATAGAGAGGCTTCTTTTCCATGGGATCCATATGCATGGCCACGACCTTATCATAGACAAGGAGATAGAGCTTGCCTGCCCTGTTCTGCCTCACACCGCAGATACCGCGCTTGCCATCTGCGATTATGCAGCGATGAGAGCAGGCCTTGCAGCGCACAGAACCCCCCTTTTCCGTAGGTTCGTAAAGCACACACTCTTTCATGGCAAAAATAATTGGGGCAGGATATAAAAATGTTATCTGGGCGAGTATAATAAGCTGTATGATTTAGGATAAAATACCATAAAAAACATAAAAAATAAGGGCATATAAAAGGGCATTATAAAGCATGATAAAGTATAAGTATAAAAACAAGCCATGTTCCACCCCCAAAGATATACACGATAATCAAATACAGGAGCGACGCAGCAGATGAAATACCCGAAGATGATATCAGACTCCCTGTGAGCATTGACCTGCTGATACTCACGCACGGGAAATCATCCGGATTCACGCCAGGGATCGAAGTGGATGACTGCATAAGCACCTACAGGGTCTATGGGAAATCAGTGAATTCTGAAAATATCCATCAAGCGCTGATTTCAGCCTACAACCATTCATTTGACATGGCAATGCGTTTCATGCAGGCATATTCCAGAAGGCCGGTGATGCTGAACCTCATGCCTGTCTCTGAAGATATCGAATATGAGAACTGAGGTTTCATAATATTTAAAAACCTATCCGGATTCTAAGCGCTCATGAATCATATCGAGAAACAAGGAAAGAGGTTCAGGATGCCGGCTGTTGCAGGCTCATTCTATCCAGCAGACAGGGAAACGCTCAAAGGTATGATCAAGAAGCTCTTTGAGAAAGCCAAAAAGATTACGAAACCAGAAGAGATACACGGCATCATAGTGCCGCATGCAGGATATGTGTATTCAGGATATGTGGCAGCAGCTGCATATTCACTCATTGACAAGAAGACAAAGAAAGTCTGCGTTCTGGGGCCGAGCCACAGAGAATATTTCAATGATGCACTATCAGATGAGGCTGACTTCTGGCTGACACCGTTAGGAGAGGTCAAGATAACTGGCACACAGGATTTTGTGAAGAACAGGGAAGCGCACATGGCTGAGCATTCCCTCGAAGTGCAGATACCGTTCCTGCAGACTGTGCTCGACAAGTTCGAATTGCTTCCATTATGCTGCGGCCACATGACAAACCTGCAATGTGCAGGAGTTGCGGAGAAGCTCGCAAAGATGGAAGATGCGCTCTTTGTGATAAGCACTGACCTGAGCCACTTCGAGGACCAAAAGACCGCTAACCTGCTGGACAAAAAGACAAATGAGATAATCGAGGATCTTGACATCGACAAGATAGACAAGCTGAATGCATGCGGTCAGGTGCCGGTGATGATAGCCATGCACCTCTGCAGGATAAAAGGATGGAAGATGCATCTGATTGACTACATGACATCAGGGGATATCACAGGAGACAAGACAAGCGTTGTCGGGTATTCCAGTTTCTGGTTCTGAGGCCATATGATATGCCATATTGTAAAAAGACAAAAGGTTCATAAAAGAATGAAGAGCGTAAACCAAAAATGAGGACAAAAAATATATTCACACTCCCAAATATGCTTTCTCTGAGCAGGATACCTTTTGCAATCCTCATAATACTCCAGTCTGATTCACTAATGAGGTATGTTTGGCTAGGATTGGCTGCACTCAGTGATTTCTTTGATGGTCTTGTGGCAAGAAAAATGAAGCTTGTGACAAAAACAGGCGCCATGATAGACGGATTTGCAGATAAGGTGTTTGTCATAGCGATATTCGGATACTTCTTTGTCGAGCTGAACCTACCCCTCTATTTCATAATCCTTTTCTTCCTAAGGGATATTGTCACATCCATAGCCGCTGTTTTTCTGCTGACAAAAAAAGTGGTCATACCGGCGAGGATGCTTGGAAAAATCACGACAATACTCCAGTTCCTGGTGCTATTATTCATGGTGGCAAAGCAGGAACTGATAGTATTAATAGGAGTCTATTCAGTGTTCGCATTCTCAATGGCCAGCCTGGTAGATTATTTTTTCTATGCAAAAAATAAGGATATAATATAAATCAAGCCAGATCAAGCAGCTTAAGCATGATAGCTTTCTGGATGTGCATCCTGTTCTCTGCCTGGTCAAAGATGATGGATCTCTCGTGGTCTATCATGTCCCTTGTGATCTCATAGCCGACATGAGCAGGCAGGTCATGCATGATGAGAGCATGGGGCGCATTTGAATGGAGCTCCTTGTTCAGCTGGTATGGCATGAAAGTCCTTATCCTGCGATCTTTCTCTTCTGCAAAGGCAGGGTCATTGAAGAACTCCATATTGACCCAGGTATCGGTGTATATCACATCTGCATTCATGATCGCTTCTTTAGGATCAGATATCTCCTCATAGTTCCCGCTCTTTTCAAGGAGTCCATGCAAGTCCCTATCTATCGCATCACGATCCTTGTCAGGACAGCACAGAACAAACTTCATGCCAAGCTTTGCAGCTGCAAGAGAAAGAGTGTTGCTCACATTGTTATTGATGCCGAAATACACAAGCTTCTTCCCTTTCACAGGACCCAGATGCTCCTGTATTGTCATGATGTCGCCAAGGCTCTGGCAGGGATGGTACATGTCATCGCAGCCATTTATGACAGGGACTCTTGAATTGTTAGCCAGCTCATACATATGCTCATTCTTCTTCACCCTGGCCATGATGATGTCACCATATCTCGCAAGACACTTTGCCTCGTCTGCAAGGCTGGCCTTGTCCAGCTGGGTAGTGCGCCAGTCAATGAATATGGCATGGCCGCCAAGCTGTGTTGCACCTGCTTCAAAAGAAGTCCTTGTCCTGGTGCTCGCCTTCTGGAACAGCATTATCAGGGTCTTGTTCTTCATCTTATCCTTGTATGCTTCAGGATTCTTCTTTGTATCGATGGCAAGATCAATACAGTCCTGCATCCACTTGCCGTCAAACTCCTTCAGAGAAATCAAATGCTTCAACTGATCCACATATCCCACCTCGGATTTTTTGATACACAACAATAAGTGGATTATAAATCTTTTGCAGAAAAAATATTATGCATCACGCAGTGGTCAGAAAGTTATTTAAAGAATGATGAATCCAATATCACTTTCTCATCTGCCAAGCCACTTCTTCTTGAGTTGCAGGAACTTCCCGATCCTGATCGATTCCCTTATATCCTCCATAAGCTGAAGCATGAAATGGAGATTATGGATTGTTGTCAGACGGTAAGCGAGATATTCCCTGCTTTTGAACAGATGCCTGATATATGACCTTGAATGTCTCTTGCAGACAGGACAGGAGCATGTCTTGTCAATAGGCACCCTGTCATTCTCAAACTTACTGTTTGTTATCTTGAACCTGAACTTGTTCTTCTTGGTGCCGCCGGATTTCGGGGTGATGTAGACATAACCGCACCTTGCTATGCGCGTCGGGCCGACACAGTCAAACAGGTCAATGCCCCTCTGCACTGATTCAAAGATGTCCTCGACAGTGCCGATGCCGAGCAGATGGACAGGCCTGACACTGCTGCCTTTGCTGCCTGAAATCTCCTCGTGCACCCAATCGAGTATCCTATGCATGTCATCCTTAGACCTTCCGAGACTTCCGCCGACACAGATGCCGTCAAAGCTTAGGCTTGAGATGAACCTTGCAGATTCCCTCCTGAGATCCTCATAATAACCGCCTTGTATGACACCGAACAGGGACTGATGCTTCCTGTTCCGCTTATGGGCCTTAAGGCTTCTTTCTGCCCACCTATGGGTGCGCTCCATGCTCTGCTTTGTGTAATCATGATCAGAATAAGGCGACGTGCACTCGTCAAAAGCGATTATTATATCAGCACCCAATGCTTTCTGGATAGCGATCGATTTCTCAGGTGTAAGATGACGCACCTCATTGTTGTATATGGAGTTGAACCTTACACCTTCCTCGTCCACATGAGCAAGCTTCTTTGCAACATGGCCCTTTTTTCTCCCAAGCTCATCATCCCCGATGAAATAAGAACCTATCTTGCCTGTGAAGTGCTCTATCCCGTAACCCAGGCTGAAGGCCTGGAAACCTGCACTGTCTGTGATGATCGGCTTTTTCCAGTCCATGAAGCTGTGGAGGCCGCCCAGCCTTTTCACGACCTGCTCTCCTGGCTGGAGATGAAGATGATATGTATTGCACATCAGGATCTGCGCGCCGAGAGACTCCATGTCCTCGCTGCTCAGGGTCTTGACTGTCGCTTTGGTCGCCACAGGCATGAAGGCAGGTGTCTCGATGGTTCCGTGCTTCAGCCTCAGCAGACCTGCTCTTGCGCGGCACTCAGGGTCTGTCACAAGGATCCTGAATCCCAGATTGCCTCTTTTCTCTCCTTTTTTCTCTCCTAATCTCTTCCTCATTGTCAGCCTGCACCCCCATCAGTCACGTCTCGTGAAGACGGGCTTGTCTGGTACGAGATAGATCATCCAGAATGAGATAATTGTCAAGGCGAATTTGACAATGACCCCGGCAATGAACATCTGGAAGATGACACCCCAATCCAGTATGCCCAAGAAAGCGATAATAGGGAATACAATGCTGTCGATAGGTATAGATATCCCGTTGCTGATAAACACCCTCAGATAATGAGGCTTGCCCCTGCCGATCCCTGTTGTCCAGTAATGATAGACATAAGTGTCTATCACCTCAGCGATAATCATCGCAAGTATGGAACCGAGAACAATCCTTATCTGAAGGCCGAAAAGGAATTCCCATGCCACCTGACCGCCTGCAGCAGCCCATTGGGTCTCAGCAGGGAGCAGGACTGCAAGCTGGAAATATATTGCTGCAAGAAAATTTATGATTGCAGAAACATATATCGTGGTGAGAGCAGCAGACTTCCCGAGCTGCTTGTGTATCAGATCCCTCCAAGTGAAGGTCAAAGAGTAGATGATGCCTGCATCCATGACAAACTTGCCGAAGTAAGTGACTTTTGTCGCAGCAATGTTTGCAGTGAGCGAAAAGAAGACATAGACTGATGCAAGGATGATGGTCAATTGTGTCCTGCTGAGATTCAGCTTCCTTATCCAATCATAAAGGTGGGCCTTCATCAGTCCTGGCAGAGCCCCCTGATTTTTAATTTTTTGGAAAAAATAGTCCGGAACAGTTACAAAATCACAATAAGGCCTGTATACCCACCTGAAAGTCCCCCCAGAACCTAATTTATAAATAATCACTATTTTCTAATAGTAATCTTTAAAAAGGACCAAACCTCCCAAAATTGTTCTATGATTGACATCGTGCATATTTTATGGGACCTTCACAAAACGCTGCTTCCCTGGGATAAGCGTATCGAGGATGAATTTTTTGAAAGATTTGTAAGGATATACAGCAAAGCCAGCAATCTGAAAGGCAGAAAAAAGGACAAGAAAGTCAAAAAGAGAATGGGAGAAAGGAGCGTATCGCAGTTCTGCTATGATGAGCAAAGGAAACTGCCTTTGGGGGCACTTTATGGAAAGCCTCCTGTTCCAGTACTCGATTATTCAGGTTTACCCCAGAAACTAATAGATGGGATAGATTTCTCCAAATATTTCATCAGATCAAAAGATGGACATTATGAGCCAGGGCCTTCGCCCGAAGCACTTGAGCATATTGCAGATGTCAGAAGCCTTTTCAGCTATCTAAAGACAAAGGACATACATTCATCAATCCTCACAAATGACCTGAAGCCAAGGACAATTGAACTAATCCAGCTTCTCGGACTCAGCGAGGATGATTTCTCACTCATAATCACCCCAGATGGCATTGGGTTCCCAAAGAGATACTTCTCATTCCACCGTAAGGTGTTTGACCAAGCAACAATCGCATGCTATGTGAAAGCAGCCACATTAATACAAGAATTTGAGGCATCAAATGGCAGAAGCAATGTCCGGCCTAACCAGATCCTATATGTGGATGATAATCGCCTTTACTGCCTTGAACCTGCAGCAGCCACTGGCATGCAGACATTATGGCTGACAGATTCAGAAATCTATGTACCTGGCCCAAAATTCCAATACAACTCAGTCAGAGGCCTGGAAAACCTGCTGAGAAAGTGAGATATGCAAGACAGGTCTGATTGGATGCATTAAATCCAATGAACCCAAATCTGGACCCATATAACGAAAATGGTTTGACTATCTTATAGTCAGTCCTATCTCTGCCCTAAAGGGCGGAGTATTACAGGCTCACATTAATGTCACACCATTGCAAAAATGTGCACATTTTTGAGACCCTAAAATGAATTTTATGGTTTTCGGGATTGAAAACCACGAAAATCCCGAAATTTTCGGGGTGATCAGAAATCAAGGATTTCTGACATCTCGACCTAAAGGTCGGGGCATTATCCATCCCACAAAAATCTCGCTTGTCGAGATTTTCAATAATATCCAGGTCCAAACAAATCCTGATCCTGACATTATCTTGATCCCGACAATATCCTCCCCAACTATATCCAGATCCTGACAATACTCCAATGCAAAAAATATCTCAGCAGAAAAAAAGCTCTGCAGAAAAGACATATCCGGAATTCTGATGCAAAAGAAAATAGAAATGGCCATTAGAAAAAGAGAGAAAGAAAAAGAGAAAGATAAAGAAAAAGACCCCCCAGTCACCTGGAGGGCTGAAAGACGTTTCTCCCATTAATGCAATTCCCAAGAACTAACCTGCTTCATCCCATCCTTCCATAAAAGCTATTTCCAGAGGTGTGAGATCTTCTTCGAAAAAATCATCCTCCTCCATAGCTTTCAGGTTTGCATTATTGGAGAGTAATTTAGTGAGCTTTTTTTTCATATGTGACACCCCTTTAGGTAATTAATATTAGAACAGATAATTATATATATCTATTCGATATACCATATATAACATATAATATGCATATAGTTATTATGTATTTGTATGATTACTGGTATTCAGAAGGCCAGTTTTTAAGATGGGGGGACAGATTTGGAATATCGCAAGATAATCGGATTTGGCAGAAGTTCTTTTGTAATATCAATCCCTAAAAGCTGGATAACCAGGAATAACCTGAAAAAAGGGGATATGATCTATCTTGAGGACAAAGGGGATGAACTGGCTTTTTCGCTCGGCCAGAAAGAAGATGATGAAAGGGAGATCAGGGATTATGTCAAAGACATATCAGGCATAAAACCATATGAGCTATGCAGGCATATCATCCCTGCCTACATAAACAACCATAATTCTATCAGACTGAAGGCAAAGGATCTCGCCCTCAAGTCATCCGAAGTCAAAGAAGTCCTCAGGGAACTAATGGCTCTTGAGATAATGGAAGAGACCAAGGACATGATAGTCGCAAGGGATTTCATCTCCATGAAGAAGGTCAATATCCCGACACTCATCAGGAAGATGGACAACATCACAAGAGGGATGATCAGCGACTGCATAAGCATGATGGACAGGCCGGAGATCCTGGAGAGCCTGACAGAGAGGGACAAGAACATAAACCGGCTCACCTACCTCATATTCAGGACCATAAAATACGGCATGACAAATCCCACAGCAGCAAAATCATACAACCTCACAAATGACGAGCTGCTGAAGCTATGGCTTGTGACAGACAGGATAGAAAAGATAGCTGACAATATAAAGAGAATCAGCAGGCTGCTCGCAAAGGCAGAACTGAGACCTGAGACAAAGGAACAGATCTCAGCCATATGCAAGAGGATGGAAGAATTCTACAAAGACAACATGAAAGGATTCTACTCAAACGACCATGAACTGCTCTACAAATGCGTGAGGACAAAGAAAGACATCATCATGGAAATCGACAAGATCATCGAAGAGCCCCACCAGAAATACCTTCCGAATATATGTGAAAACCTGAAGATAAACATAGGCCAGATCAATGATATCGCCTGGCACACCTTTGGGAGATAGACCCAGAGAGCATCACAGTCTCCCACACCAAAAAGAGGTAAATCATGTCCCTATTAGACGACCAGACCAAAATGGAAACAGACACAGAACAGAAGGATTCAGAAGATAAGGGGTTCATATGCAACCGAAGCAGCCATTATCTTGAAGAAAGCGCATGCTACATAGGAAGGGATCTTCAGCGCGTGCTTCCCGACTCCTTTGTAGACGAAGTCCTGTTCCATGACTGCTACTGGAACAACCATGTTACACCAAAGCTGAGAGTGCTGAAACCCCATCTTAACCCATCAAACATAAACCTGTTCGCCGTGACCGCAGACAATATCACAAACAACCTGGGAAGGCCCGGCAAGAGGACGGTGGTCGAGCTCGGGCTCTACTTCAATACACTGGAACACGCAGCAAAGACCAGGGAGACAGCAGAATATTCTGCAAAATTGGCAGGGAAGATCTATTGGCACAAGAGGAAGAATGTCCTCAAAGAAAGGTCTGAAGAGCTTGACCCCTGGAATGAGCTGGCAGCAATGATGTTCGGCAGAGAGATAGGGCTCAGATTCATCTACCCACTTGATTTCTTCGTATTCAGAGAAAAATCCAGAGATGTGATAGGGAGCGAATTTGCAAAGTTCTTTGTCATGGAATACACAGAAAAGAAACTGGAGATTGAGATGTATAAGCTGGTTGGCAAAAATATACGCGAAAAATTTGATGAATACAATGCTGCAATCGCTGAATCATATGATAAGGATGAGGACCCCTCAGATAGATCCAAAGCCTCAGCCAGAGCAAACAAAGCGGAAGCTGATCTAAAAAAGCTTGAAGACAGGAACAGAAACCTCATAGAAATGGCCCTGGAAAGCATAGCCTACAATAATGTTATGGGAACAAAAAATTTTGAGACATTCGAGCGAATCAGAAGCCTGATACTTAAAAGGAGCAGAACATCATATTATATGCTCCCCCACGAGAAGCATTATTTGCTGGATGAGACCCTCCCGGACAACTTCGTAGAAGAGTATTACAGACCAAACTACCAAGGCAGCGTCAATAGTGCGATCAGATTCTGGACATTATGGTGGTTCAGCGAAAAGGTCCAGGGCGAAACAGAGCAGGAAAGGATAGAATGGCTCAAAGAATTCTCTCTCAACAATGAGGACCTTGAAAAAAGGATAACAAGAGCAGCACACCACATCACAGGGTGGCTCGGAGACACAAGCCAGTATGTATTCTCACATAATGACACCACACTCAGGCATGCGTTCCTGAAAGAACAGACTGAAGATGAAGAGAAAGAAGATGTGTTCTGGTACGACCTTGAGAAAGCCGGCGCAAGGAGATTTGGCTATGACGCAGTGCAGGTGCTGAACAGCAGAGTCCTAGAGCTTGGCACCAATGAATTCCTTGAATACATGGGGGAATATTTCAGGAGGGCTTACAACCAATCAGGAGGGAGATTTGAATCAATCAGAGGCAAGGATGTACTATTGGACAGCAAGGATTTCGACGGCAAGACCAGCCTTGAAGATAGGCTGGTGAGCGCCAGATTAGGGGATATCCGCATACATCCAGGGCTGAGATATCACATCAAAGCGAGCCTCTATATGAAAATACATGACTCACTGCACCACATCAAGAACGCAGTGCTCGGCCATATAATAAACAGGACTGACCGGCAGATATTCCACTATGCACCAAATGAACTGGACCTCGGAACAAAGATATTCTCTAAGCCGATGATAGAATTCTACAGGAGGGTCCTCAAAGAGGACCTGCTCTTCATAGATAAACACAAAGACCAGCTCGGCTTCACAAAAGATGAGATAAAGAAGCTGCTCGAGCTGCTGGACATCCTTAAATGCGTAACATTCAGATTCGAAGAACATGGTGTCAAGACAGAATACAGCCCCAACCTGATAGACACAGAAGTCAGCTGAAGATTAGCCAAATGACCAGAAATCAAGATGTGCCGTAACCAGGATCCAGAAGATATGCCCACATATATCAGTAACGCAAGACAATAAACAGGTATCTGATCCTATACTCCCCTGGATGAACCCCTCCCGATATCTCTCCTGTAAGTCATGCCAGGAAAACTGACAAGACCTTGTTCCACAATAGAATATCCCCTTTCAGAAGCCTGAGATAAGGTGTTTCCTGTCGACATTACATACATCACCCTCCCTCCTTCTGTAACAAGGCGCCGACCGGCGTCCCTTGCCACACCTGCATAGGCCAGACTTGTGCCCTGAGGCAGACAATCAGAAATCCTGATAGGCCAACCCTTATGATAGGCTCCGGGGTAACCATAGGACGCAAGGCTCAGACAGTGTGAATAACCATCACGCCAACTTATCTCGGCTTCTGGAAGTCTTCCCTTAGCTGCCCCCATCAGCAGAGGGAACAGGTCAGACTCCATCAGCGCCATCTGTGCTTGAGTCTCCGGATCACCGAACCGGCAGTTTATCTCCAGCACTTTCGGCCCGTCATCAGTCAGAATGATCCCTGCATAGAGCGCACCCTTATAGGGATGACCTGACTCATTCATCGCCCACATTAAAGGCCTCATTATCCTCTCACGGATATCCCCGGACATCTCCGCACTTACAGATGCATCAGGAGCATAAGCACCCATGCCCCCTGTATTCGGACCGAGATCACCTTCAAATATCGGCTTATGATCCCTTGTTGGGACAAGCATCCTCAGGTCATTGCCGTCGCAGACTGCAATAGCAGAAGTCTCAGCTCCGCGAAGCCTCTCCTCAAGCAGGACACAGGAATGATGCCCATAAATACCGGACTTAAAGAAACCGGTCAGGGCTTCCTTGAGATAACAATCATCATCGCTGACCACAACACCCTTCCCAGCGGCAAGACCATTGCCTTTGAGGACAACATTCCTGGCACCGAGCCGGTCTATCCTCCTGTGAGCCTCATCCAGAAGACCTTTTGTCACAACCATTTCAAGCCCTGCTGTCGGGATACCATGCATGGCCATGATCTGCTTGGCGAAATGCTTGCTGCCCTCAAGCTGAGCACAATACGCATCCGGGGCGAACACAGCGACGCCGCCATTTGTCATCTCGTCGAGAATGTCAGCAATGCCCAGGCATATCGGCTGCTCCGGACCAACCACAACAAGACTGATGCGCTCCTTGAATGTCAGCTTGCTTATCTCCCCGAAATAATGCTGAAAAGAACTGATTGTGCGCCTCATATCATCATGTACACGGGGGATTTCCAGCGGAACAATCCTAAGCCTTCCTTCGAGCCCACACAGCATCCCCGGATTGCCAGGCGAGGCTAAGATGCGGTTCACATGAGGGCTCTCAGCAAGCTTCTTGACAAGAGAATGCTCCCGACCACCAGAGCCGATGACAAGCACACCATTTTCTTTACCATAATCCAGACAAACAGCACTCTCTTCTGACCCACTTCCGGAACTCATCATGACACCTCCTGAAAATAACAATAATGACCAATGGAAGAACCATCAAGTATAGAAGAGAGATCAAGAAAAGAAGAGGAATCAAGAAAAGAAGAGAGATCAAGAACACAAAAATAATCAGCAATAGAATAGCAATCAACAGAAATCAGGGTAGGCAGAAATCCCTGGAAAAATCCATGAGGCACATAAAACCCAGTAAGGATATTATTCCTTCCCAGAGTCTCTTTGTGCATCACTTCACCCCAATTTCCCAAAACTGCCTGCAGAGATAATAAATAATAAGCAACATGGACCTGCAAAGTATAAAAGCTTTGCTGTGATGAAGACGAGAAATAAAAAATCTCCCACATGCAGTGAATAAAGAATCTTCGTCAATATCAAGTGAATAATCCCATGCCGAGCTAGGACTGCTCACTCCTCTTCCTGGCTTGGACCGTACTTCCTGATCACAATCTTTCCTTTCTCAGCAGATATCTGAACATCCTGATTGTCCTTGAATCGGGATATCTCAGTTATGACCTCAGGCAGCAGAATCCTGTTTGCCCTGAAGTCAAGCAAACCGACAATCTCCTTGGCCACACCCCTTACCTGGGCCTCCTCGATGCCCAGATCAGTCAGGATCCTCTCTTTCTTATGCTTCTCCAAAGACATCTTCCTTTCATATGCCCTCTTGTAGAGATATTTCGCCATCTCATCTGCCACATCAATCTTCGTAGCCCCTGTTATCCCCTGCAGACCCGGGCTCAGATTGACCTCGATGACAAGCGGACCTGTCGGCGACATCAATAAGTCGATACCGCAGATGTCAGCGCCGATGATCTGCGCAGCCTTCACAGCTATCAGCCTTGTTTTCGAGTCAAGCTCCACAGGCTCGCCCTTGCCACCTGCATGGATGTTAGACCTCTTCTCATTGTCAGGGGATGAAGACACCCTCTTCATTGAAGCTATGACCTTATCGCCGACGACAAAAGCCCTGATGTCAGCTCCGCCTGTCTCTATGTATTCCTGTATGATGAAAGGCTGGTTCAGTGCAGTCAGGGCATCGAGCACAGAGACAGCAGCCGATATCGAATCAGCAAAAACAACACCCTTCCCCTGAGTGCCCTGAGGGAACTTCATGACGATCGGGAAATTCATCTTCTGCAGGATCTTCTTGGCAGCCTCGACAGTCGCCGGGATGAAGGTCTTGGGCATCGGGATGCCGCTCTTCTGCAGAGCGAGCTGGGTCAGGAGCTTATCATGCCCCAGGTTGAATGCCTCAGGAGATATCGGGGTATAGGTCCTGCTGGGAAGCAGCTGGGCAATTGACCTGAGAAGAGCAAGATAACGGAAAGAACCCTTGATGTAGACACAATCATAATCCTTCAATGGCTTGTCTTCCTGGAATATCTGGACATCAGATTTCCCAAGCTGGACCTCAACACTCTTAAGATTGACATTGTCAACCCTGTGGAAATACTTCTTCATAGCCTCGGCTGTCCACAGAGATGAAACACTCCCGAGGCTCACCAATGCAGCCTTCAGCTTCATATCATTCTCTTCGACTTTTACTCACCATCCCATCTTTCTTATATTCCCTGAATGACCTCTGAGGATCAACCAGAAAACCCTGTGTCAGGATATTCTGGCCGATAAGCACCCTATACCTCATATGGCTCCTGTCAGCGACAGTGAACTCACCATGATAATTCTTCTTCCCTATCCTGACCTTAACATCAACAACAGGCCTGATCGACTTCCCGGAGGCGCTCTTCACAAGCTTTGTCTTTGTTATCGGGCCGACACCCAGCTCAGCTGCAAGGGATGTATCAATGCTGCTCTTTGTCGCGCCGGTATCAATCCTTGCGATCTCATAGCAGTCTTTCTTGGCACCGAAAATCCTGACCCTTTCAATCAATCCGACTATGTTATGCTTGGAATAATCCATCAGATCACCGATTCAGGTATGTTTTTAAATTTATCCCAAATCAGCAGCTTATTTTGCGAAACATTTAAATAAGCTGTTTATAAATAACCTAGTGGGGAAAGTTTTGCTAAAAGGGGTGTTGATTGGCAGACGATTATTATAATCAGTTGATCATATATATCGAGGACCTTATTTCAAAAGGGTATAGCCCTGAATATATCAGGAATTTTCTTTCAAGCCAAGGCATAAGCCAAAAGGATATCGATTACTGCCTCCGATATATCCAGGGAGGGGAGCAACAACTGGTCGACTGGACAAGGCAGCAGCTGCAGTCCGGATACAACGTCGACCAGGTCAAGAAATATCTCCTGGGCTACTATCCAAGGAACATCGTAAATGCTGTGATCTCAAATTTTGAGCCCAAACAGATGGATGTGCTGTACACCCCCGCCCCAGAGCATGAAAGGCATCTCAAAGCAAAAGAACTGTACATCGCATTCATTGCATTGTTCATAGTCGTCATAATCGGGTTCACAGCCACAAACCTCATGAAACCTGAACAGAAGAAGCTGCTTGATGTGTCCACTGAACCGGCTCTGAGAACCATGGATGCAGGGGACGATCTGGTATTTGTTGGCGAGCTGACAAACATGGGAGCAGACCGGAGATATGACATACTGCTGATACACAAGCTTATCAATCCGGAAGATGAGGTGATAGACTCGAAGGAGACAACAATCGCAATCGAGACCGGCGGCTCTTTCAAAGAGAGCTTCAAAATCCCCAAAAATACCGAATCCGGCATATATTATGTAGAAACAACCGCGAGATATGATGATCTCGAAGCAAAATCCAGGTTCCAAGTAAGAATACTCGGAGTGGGAGAAGCCCCTGAACTCCCGAAGATCGAAGAGCAGATAGAGACAGAGATCGAAGAAGGCGAAGCAGAGCATGGGGTGATACCCTCCGGAACCACAGGCCAGATAGGGGAACAGATCTCGCAAAAGAAGATGACCTATGAAGAGCAGAAAAATAACATAAACCGGATAGCAGAAGGAAATCCTGCGGTCGCCAAAAAACTCATCAAAGATATCGACGACACCAAAATAAAAGACAGGCTTGCCACAGAATTCGCATCAGAATATGCAGACGCCTCGCTATGCGAAGAAGCGACACCCGGAGTCAGCAGGGACTCTTGCTACATAGGCGTTGTCGGAGCAGGGGTTTATGACACAGAAATATGCGTAAAAGTGATGAATCCGCTGCTCAAGAGCTCATGCTATACAGTCGTCAACCTGAACAATGAAGCTGCAAAACCACAGCCAGCCTCGACAATGGACAAGATAAGGGATGGGGTGGCCAAAGGACTCTCGAATGAGCAGATACTCCAGGATATAAACAAGCCGGTGAATGAACAGACACTGAACGAGATACAGAGAGTCAGGGGATTCATAGGACAAGGGCTCACAGACGAGGAGATATACGATGCGATGGGCTCATGAGGCTTAACCTGGGATCATTATCTGGATCATTATCTAATCTGTGATCATTATCCTGTCCGTATTGATCAGTTCTAGAGCGATAAACCACGAACCTGAATAGCAAAGCTACAAAGCTACCCATGATCACAACAACATGCAGAACACAGCATAATGAAGGAATTATCGAATCCTGGATAGATGATTGGATCATGGATGGACAATTTGATCCCCAATGGACGATTTAATCCTGAATGGATGATTTAATCCTGGATAGAGGGTTATTTGACCAAATGCAGGTCACATAAATATGACAAGGATGAACAAAATGAAAAACAGCTGAAACAGCGGGATCACCGGACGACTCAGGACAGAGTTGGCTTGAGATAATCTATGAATATCCCCGAATAATAACCTGTCTTTGTCATCTCCTCAAGCTCGTCGACACAAGGAGGAGTAGGCACCTGAAGGATGTTCATGTTTATGACTGACTTGCCGACAGCCTTGGGATACCTCAAGTCAAGATAACCTATCGACTCATTCAGCACAATGCCGCCCATCAGAGCAGGCTTCACTTCCTTGTCCTCATCAGGCACATATTCATCTGCACAGAGACACCAGGCGCACTCACAGATATGCTTGCAATGCTTGGGTATGATGAAACCAGGCGAATATATGTAGATGCCCTGGACATTGTACTGGCCATCAGGCAGATAGACAGAATTCCTCGGCCCTGTAGTGTTGAGTGCCGGGTAGAAATATGTCTCAAAGATGTCATCCTCAAACGGGTGATCCTTCACCTTGGTGAATATGAGTATTAGCTGATCTGTCTCAGGATCAAGATTTTCAGATGAAGGATTTATCATGTCCCCGAAATCAACATTGAATTTCTGCACTGAGATGTTGTATTCACGGTGTTTCGCAAGCACGGCGTCAAACTCAGCTTCCTCGCTGGGCAGAACATCCAGTATCTCAGTCCTCGCAAGGAAACCGTCTTTCTCGAACCTCACATAACCGCCGATGCAGGGCGGGCTTGGAACAATGGCCTGTGCAACACCAGCTGCATCAAATTCTGTGACCCCCAGAGCGCATTCATCATATGTCCCGCAACCGAACAACACCTTCACGCCGTCAAGATACGCGCCGTCATTAGATCTTGTGGTTGCGCTTATGGAGGATATCCTCTGATCAGGATCGCAGAACATTGACTTCTCAACCTGCACCGGCCGGACATCCTGTGCTATGTCATCAGCATAAGCTGGATCCACCTCTTCTGATTCAAGAGACATCCATCCATCTGGAAGAGGCCCGAATGTGCCGTTGCCGGCAAACCACTGCATGATATCGATATTATCCCTGAAATTAGCCTCATAAGCAATATTGAATGCGAAACCCTTACCCCTGAAGTCATCAGGGTTCCTTATCTCTATAAGCACCGGCCATGAGACATCATAAAAAAAATAATAGGAATTCGTCTGTGAAGAAGGTATCGGACCATATCCCTTCTGCCTATGCACATCAGGCTGCAGGACATCACCCATACTCGGGGTTATATCCACATAAGAAGGCCAGTTCAGATACATGAAGTTGACCACCATACCAGGATCCGACAGGTTGGTGTTATTCGACCTGAAAAGGAAATTATTGTACACTCCCTGGGACATCGGATCAGAGCTCTGAAAGATATACTCGTTCCTGGTGCCCGCCACCTTCATCATGGGGATGTGCTGAGCCAGTATATCCTGGATCTGCAGCTTCACAAGAGTCTTTGACCATACCGCTGTGAAATAGCCCTCATCAGACATGTATATCGGCGGCAGGCTGTCGAACTCAGAGTCCATGTACGAGCTGAGTACAGAAATGACATTCCTCTCAAAGAACTGGGCATTGAACAGCCCATCGACCAGCTGAGAAGCATAGTCATGATAATACTTAAGATTTATATCGATCACATCATTGAAATTCGCCAGATTAGCGACAGTGCCGTCCCTTGTAGACTCCAGGCTGTACTTCAGGCTTACCTGGACATCTTTAGCAGTGATTGTCGTTTCGGCCTTAGGACCGGACTTGTTCACTATGTTCATCCCGATGGACTCCAAAGGCTCAAACCCGGCTATGCATTCGCCTATATTATCCTCTATATATTTGTCAATCTGATCCTGCATCATCTCAATGGAAGGGATCTGATTATTTGTGAAAAAGCAGTTGGTGCAGGTGTTCCTGCTGCCCATGTAATACCAATAGGGAAAAGCGACTGTGGAATTCGGCGAGAGCATCAGAGCATCTGAATTGGTCGGGTTTTCCGGATCAATGCTGATGCCGCCGACATAGTCAGGATCCAATGGATCCATATACCCCCCATGAGCTCCAAGATTCCTTACAGCCTCGAGAGCGACCTTCCTAAGGCATGATTCCACATAATCCCTGATCGGAGAGACATCATAAGGCGTCACTTCAGTCTCCACCACTGAAGCCTCAGTCTCTTCTTCCTGCACAGTTAGATAATAGGTCCCTATCGAGAATGCAGCAATCAGAAGAATCCCTATTATGATAAACAATGTCACCTGGGCCTTCCTTGGAGGGATCGGGGAGATCATGGACAGACCTCCAATCTCCTGACCAGCAGATGATAATAGACCCTTGCCCATCCGAGCAGCAACAGGAAAAGCATCACCAGGATCCAGGGATATATGCTGAACCGACCGAAAGGATATGACACCCAGCTGACCAGGAAAAAAACCAGGACTATGACAAGCATATGCAGCAAGAAATGGTGAACTTTCCTGAGCCCGAAATCAAGAGCGGATGTCACAGTGCATATCAATCCCCTTTTCCTGAAAATCAGGTAGAGAATCGGCGTGAAGTACAGATACAGCGGACACAGGAAAAAAAAGACAAAGACAGGCAGCAGGCTGAAGCTAAAAAAGAATGATGCGATGAAGACAAGAAGCCCGGATCCGTACCAGGCCAGATTGAGCATAAAAAACTGATAGAACCTGCGGGAATCCCACTTCCTGGAAATCACCTTGTCATAAATCAGCAACCTGAAGAATGACTGGGCCAGGATAATGATGCCGAAAAGCACGATGAATGAAAACACTGTCTTAGCGACAAAAGCATACCATACCTGCCTGTTCTGAGACAGCATCCCGTAAAGTGAAGCTACATCAGGGAGATTGCCCGGCACAGCCTGGATCATGGTCTGCTGCACAAGCTGCGCATAATCCATGAGAGGCTGAAGATCCAAGGAGATCCTGACAAAATACATCGAAAACAGCAGGACCGAAACAAGAGAGACAGCGAAGAACAATGAATCATAGACAATCTGCCACGGCAATGAAGAAAGATCCCTGAAAGACCGAAAAAGGACTGACTTCCTGAAAAGATCCAGCATTTTCCCTGTCATCCCCTGCCGCTTCTTCCTAGTCTTCATATTCCTCACTCCTGTCTATGATCGGGACCTCAAACTCAATGGGCCCTCCCTCCATGCCATAGACATCAAGGGATCCGCTCACATGCATAACTGCCCGGTCATACCTCTCCCTTGAACGATTAACATAAAAAGTCTCAAAGCCAGCCATGCCGCCAGGACCCACATCAGTCGAGTTCTTGACACCCATCCTTGTGTTGTACGGGCCAAAAAGAGTTATCCTGAATGTTACATTCCCCTGGATCGGCTGGATGTAATAGCCGACCTCATACAGCTGTGTATTATCCGGCAGGACCTCACCCTTTGTCGCCTGGAGAGTCAAAGCGAGCTGTGACATGAAATAGCTGAATCCGCCTGTTGTCGATATGGGCTCCTCTTTCCCGCCATAATAGCTGCAGAACTCGATCTCCCAATCCTCGACAGTGTCATACCAGTTCTCTGTCGGCGTGACAGCCCCTGCATAGAGAGAGAAACCTAGCAAAACCAAGATGCATATTCCGGCGAAAATGTCTTTCTTTCCCATCATCCGCAGTAATCCTGCTCTGAGGTCAGCGCCCCATCATACATGGCATACATGTCCCCGATGCCTGATGTCACCCAGCTTATCTCAAGCAATCCCAAGGCACTTGAAACCACCACACATGTTGCAGTGCCTTTAGTGAAAGCAAAATCCTTGTTTGAACTACTACATTGATCCGGAACTGAACCCGGCTGATCGCACATCATACCACCTATCAATGCGAAGACCATCAGTTCCAGCAATACAAATATTATCAGTGATAATAGCTTATCAGCCCAGTACTCAGCAAAACCGCCATCAGTGGCAATCCACGCCGCACCCTCATAATAAAGGCATTTGGATTCAGCATGAGACCTTGCGCAGACACTTATCGGCAGGCCGTTCTCAGCATTCATCTCCAGGCAATTCCTATACTTGCACTCGAGCTGCCTCTTCTTATTATAATTATATATCATGGCAGGGATACAATAGCAGGACTTGGCGACATGTATGCTCTTGTATGGATCAAAATCGGCCTGGGTTACACTGATGCTGTGCGAATTCGCCGAACCATCCTGGCCATTTATCGTATATTTTGCATCCCCAAGCGGGATAGACTGCGTCAAGACACCAGCGATATTATCTGTATCACAAAGCTTGCAGGAATAGAGCATGCAGAGGATCTTGACAAACATGCCGAAGCTTGCCACTGCACCTGTAGGATATACATACTTCCTGAGACCATGAATCAATTCACTCCCTTGACAGATAAGTTTCCAAAAAGCTTCCCCCAACTTTAACCAACTCGTAATAGCCGCAACAACCAACCTCACGACCCCTAAGATCAGATCAATGACCACCAAAGCCTCGGCGATTGCGCAGAACTTGCCGAGAAGATCATTGATATCCTCCCAGTCTTCTATTGTCTTATCGAGGGAATCTATCTCATCATCTACCTTGTCTATCTGATCCTGGATGGCATCTGATATCTCACCGAGAGGGAGCTCGTAAAGGTCCACATAGACCTCGACAGGGACGATGTCAGGCTCCTCATAGACAGTCAGGCCGCGCTGTATCATCAGTGAATAATTGCACTCTATCTTCAGCGAATTGTCCTCGAGCGAATCATTGTCGCCGACAATATTCAGCACCATATAAGGGTCATCAGCATCCTCATTCATGAGATAAGGAGGGTCATATGTGTTATCCACCATGTCCCCGCAGGAGAAAGATTTCGATAGTATAGTGGCACCAGAGAGATAAGTGTGGATGAAGACCTTCTGGCCGGTCTGGGATGCAAGCTTCCTGCTGACCTTGTCAGGGACAGATGCAGGCCTGTCATACTCGATTTTGACATGGGTGCCAGACCTCGTCGCGATCTGGCAGAGCTCTATCTCCTTGCTGAAATCATAAGAGTTTCCGGCTGCATCCCTCAAAGAAAAATCGACCTCACCGCGAAAAGAATCCTCACTGAGAGAACCCACTTCCATGGTGCAGTTGAATATCCTTGAGCCGATAGCTTCGCATTCAACAGTCTGCTCATCCTCGCCGGTAAAATGATGCGTGTCAGCGATGAGCACAACTGAACCAGAGACCTCTTCCCTGACAACAGCATTGATGACCATGCCATCCCTGTATGTCGGGCAGAAGCCTGATGAAGAGTTGATGGTCCACCCTAGAAGCTCAGGGGCCTTGGCGTCCATGACTATAGTCTTAGCCCTCGCACCGGTCATGGCATTACCTGCCAGATCCATACCTTCGACAACGACTGAGAACTCAGAGCCGTCAGACCCGCTGCCGCCAAGATTGTCCCACCTGCACATTGACTGGGTGCAGTTCGTGGCCGGCAGCATCGAAGCCCCCAGATTCGGCGCAGTCAGGAGCACATCAGACTCTGTAACACCTGAACCGGCCTCCAGGAAATTAACATAGACAGTATTATTCACCAAAGCAGCATACTGGACCTCGGCAGAAGGGCCCGACTGGGTGTAGATGGACTGGACATCCGGACCCACATCATCTATCTGGACACTGAGGGTATAAGAAAGGACATCCTGATTGCCGGCATCATCTGTCACATTGAAATCGATATTGTAGGAAGTCTCATCTGCCTTGAAATGGCCGATAAGCCCTGTCCATGTGCACTGGAGCACATCATCATGCCTCCTGCATGTTGTAGGGGCTTTCCTCCTGTAAGCCATATTGATGCTCCTCATGTTCGCAAATATATTCTCCTGGGAGACACCTGCAATTGACGACGAGAAATCAGCCTTCAGCTTGAAACCAGTATCACCTGTGCCGACCCATTCCAGAGGCTCGTCATTAATGTCTAGTGCTGAGACATCCTCCAGCTCAGCACCTTCCAGGGAGACCATCCTCGATTCGCAGAAAGGCTCGCTCTTCTGCTCCAATTGGTCATAAGCTACAACGCAAAGCTTCCTGGATCCGGAAGAGCTGGCGAATTCTGATGAATTGAAAGAGATGGTGCCGGATCTCGAGCAGGCAGTGGTCGTCAGGTCCTGCTCCTTGAAAATCCTTTCCTCCTCCATGAGCTCAATGCGCCTGATGCCAGAACATTTTGAGGTATCACCCCTTGAAAACGCATAATCCTTCACCATATAGCTCAGTGATATCATCTCATCACCGTAAGCAGTCTTATCAGTCGTGAAAGACACGTCAGGCCTCTGGTTGTCGACATAGAAATTTCCCTGCCTTGAGGCTATCTCATTGCTCTCATTGTCGAACATCAATACATTATATGGGTGAGTCGTCGCAGCAATGGCCTGCACAGGTAGGATGTAGAAGCAATGAAAGAAATCATTCGGCTCTGGCTCGCATGAAAGGAACTGCTGGGTGTTGAATTTAAGCTGCTCCGGAAATATCTCACGACCCTCATCCCTCACCCTCACATCAACATTCAGGGTATCGGTCTGCCTTATGTAATTCGGGACCAGATTGTCCCCTTTTATGTTGACTTCAGATATCTGGGCACTCGCATAGACGTCAGATATATAGAAAGGCAGAGTGATGATTAATCCGATGAAAAATATCGCTATCGGTTCAAGGTAGCACTTACCCATTTTCCCTCTTTTTTCCGGTAATCTATCACTATTACTTCATCTTATCTTGGAGCCTTCCGGCAAATCAACAAAAACATATTCCTTATCTGTCTTTAAAGCTTTCCCTTTATGCAAAGCATCCCTGCCAGGCCCCACCTTGAGGTCCAGCTTCGAGAACTCCTCAAAAGAGATTTCCCCTGCCGGAACATTCGGACTGACAGTGAAAACCGCATCTCCGGGATCAGAGTTTTCTGCCTCGAGCACCCTGACCTTCTCGCCTGCCTGGGCTGCCAAGAGCATTCCCTGGCTCTCAAAACCCCTGAGCTTAGCAGGCTTGAGGTTCCTTATCACAATTATATGCTTGCCTTTCAGCTCATCCTTTGACAGATAAGACCTGAGGCCGGCAACAAGCTGACGCTGTTCAGTCCCCAGGTCGATCTTCATGATGTAAAGCCTGTCTGCCTCTGGATGATCCCTTATCTCCAGAATACTGGCAACCCTCAGGTCAAGCCTGCTGAAAATATCCCCATTGCCTGAATCATCTCCTGACACTGCATCAGTCCCAATACCATCAGTCCCTGAAACATCAATCCCGGGATCACCAGCCACAGAACCATCAGTGCCTGAGCCATCAGTCCCTGAAACTGCTCCATCTTCTGACTTAGTAGGCTGTATCAGCTTATCAGGCTCATCCTCAATCTTCTTCACGATGATTGCAGAGGATACTATCCTGTGATTCTCCAGCGAAAAATCCAGATCCTTCCATCCCAGATCCTTAAGGCCCATCTGCATCTCCACACTCTCTGAGAATTTGGGTATTATGGGCTTGAAAAGTATCGCAATATTCTTGACAATGTTGGCTGAAAGAGTGATTATCTTCTGGACCCTTCCTTTGTCATCCTTTATCAGCTTCCACGGCTCGAACTTCTGGAAATACTTGTTCCCGATATTCGCGATTATGTTTATCTCCTTCATCGCTTCCCTGAAATTGACCTCAGAATAATGCTTCTTCACAATATCAAACCTGAGCGAGATCTCATCAATGACCTGCCTGGAATCCTCATCATCTGGCAGAGAGCCCAGCTGGGAATCGAAGTTCTTCTCGGTGAAGCTCAGCACACGATAAGTCAGATTTGCGGTGTTTGCGATGAACTCATTGTTGATGCGGTCCTTGAAATCCTTCAGATCAAGATCTATGTCCACCATCTTTGATGAAAGATTAGCGGCATAATAATACCTCAGATAGATAGGATCAAGCACCTTGAGATAATCCCTGGCCATGAGGAAAGTGCCTCGTGACTTCGACATCTTCTCCCTGTTTATCGTCAGGAATCCGTGCACGAACACCTTGTCAGGGACATGGAAGCCAGAGCCCATGAGCATTGCTGGCCAGAAAAGGAGATGGAAATAGATTATATCCTTGCCTATGAAATGGATTATCCTGGCCTTGTCCCTGGTCTGCCAGTAATCATCAGCATCCAGACCGTTCTGCCTGCAATAATTTGCGGTGCTTGCAATGTAACCGACAGGCGCATCAAGCCAGACATAATAGTATTTGTCCTTCTCGCCGGGAATGTTGAAACCGAAATAAGGGCCGTCCCTGGAGATGCACCAGTCCTCCAGGCCATCGTTTATCCAGGCAAGCACATGATTCCTCACCTCGTCCTGGAGTTCCTCATTCATCGTGAGCCAGTCCCTGAGCTTTTCTGAGAATTGCCCGAGCCTGAAGAAATAATGCTTTGAGGTCCGCCTTACAGGAGGCTTGCCGCAGACTGCGCACTTTGGGTCTATCAGGTCAGTTGTCTTATGGGTGGAGCTGCACTTCTCGCAGACATCGCCATATTGGTCCTCGGCGCCGCACTTCGGGCAGGTGCCTTTAACAAACCTGTCTGGGAGGAATCGGTTGCAGTTCTCGCAGAAAGTGAGCTCCATATCTTTAGTGTAGATGTGGCCATTATCTTTCAGCCGCGCAAATATCAGATCAGCATAATGCCTGTTCTCAGGAGAATTTGTGCTGTAATAAGAATCGAACCTGATGCCGAATCTTGAGAAATCATCAACATGCTCCTTATAGAATCTGGCAATCAGCTGCTCAGGGGATACACCGAGCTTCTTCGCATTTATCTCGATCGGGGTGCCATGAGTGTCATCAGCACAGCAGTAGATGGCATCTTCTCCGATCATCCTGAGGAAACGTACAAAGATATCTGTCTGGATATATTCCACCAAATGCCCAAGATGGATTGAGCCATTTGCATAAGGCAGGGCGCTTGTGACAATGATTTTCTTCTTCGGATTGATATCTCCCATTATTTAAAAAGATAGAGTGGTCATTTTTAAAGGTAGCGGAAAGAAAAGGATTATGCAGAGAAAACAGCACATAAGGTAATACCTGGGGTTTGATAACGCAATCAGATAATCAACGATTTCCCTGTACAAAGATCATATTATACCAAGATATTATAAAAGCAAAGATTATTTTTATATTATAAAAGCAAAGATCATTTTTATATTATAAAAGCAAAGATCATTTTTATATTATAAAAGCAAAGATCATTTTTATATTATAAAAGCAAAGATCATATTATACAAAGATTACCTTGTAAAATCACCTTGCACATGCTGCCTGACTGCCAGCTAACTGGATCAGGGGTTCGTTGTCATTAATACCATAGGCTTTATAGTTTATATCATCAAAGCTTATTGGGAGGGACTGCCTTATCCTCGGGCTTCCGGAGCCTATGTCATATTCCCTATGAACACCAATGATACCCTGCTCTGGCACCAGCAAAGGAGAAACATCCGGCTCATGGGCAAAGTAGAACTCCTGATATAACACACCTTTCCGGAAGTGAGTCACTTTCCCCATCCCTGTCCCATTGAAAGCAGTCCTCTTTATCTGGAATGCCTCGGTGTTATCATAATTATAGCTTGCCTTGATAGCCATCTTTGTCTTTGTCCCGAGAGTCCTCTCATTGACAGGGATATCACCAAGACAGTGTATGAAATCGTGCGGCAAAACCCGCGCAAAATCAGGGGAAGAGATATTATTATTATATTCACCGACGTGGGCGATGCTGTTCTTCATGCTGTTGATGACATAGGCCCCATCCGGCTCATCAGCAGACTCATCATCCAGATAATTCATGAAAGCCGCAATATCCTGGATAGGCACAAACTGGGGAGGTGCAGAGTCATGGATGACCTTGCTATCCAGGCTATCTGGGCTCTTCTGTATCTTCTGGGCTAATGTATCACCATTCGCGACTATAAGGAAACCATGATAGATATCATTCTCATATTTCCCCACCTTAATCTTCTTCCCAAGAGGATGGACAAATCCGCCTCTGTCCATGTGAGGAAGCACTTTTGGGAGGTTGACATCAGCATGATATGCAACCAACCACCAAAAAATCTGGTCTTTTTCCATGACTCATAAGTTAATACCAGCAATATTTAAGCTTTTTTGGGCACATTTTTTTAATTATTGGTACAAAAAACGTAAAATTTATTAATAAATAAAAAAATATCAAAAAATAATGGCCAAAATTGATAAAAATCTGCTATTCCTGATTTCAGAAGAATCCCGCTCAAAGATAAAGGCAATAGGGCTGATCCTCAAAAAAAGCCCCCAAAGGATAAAGTATGAGATAAAGGTATTCAAAAGGGAAAACATCCTGGCTGAGCCATACTGCATCATCGACTATGGCCAACTGGACCTCATCCTGTTCAGGGTATATTTCAAAGGAGGATACACAAGCGAGAAGGACAAGGCAAGGATCATCAGATACCTGTCAGATAACCACTACATCACATCGATACATGAATTCAACGGAGAATATGACCTGGCAGTTGATATGATAAGCCCGAACCCCTCCAGATTCAACAAGGAGATAAAGAAGATCGCAAGCCAGGTGCCATCCCTCAACAATTATATTGTCCTCCTGAATGTGGTCACACACATCTATCCAAAGAATTACCTTGCAAGCCCACATCTGCAGAGGACAGGCGCAGACCAGGAGACAGTCGTGGGCGGGGACAGGCCGATAAAGAACATCACAAAGGATGAGATGACCCTTGTAAAACTGCTCAGCGAGAGACCGAACTCCAGGCTCACCTATCTCTCAAAGGATGCAGAAATGAACATCAAGACAATGAAAAAATCACTGCACCATCTCATATCAAGCAGGATAATAAGGGGATTCAAATACAATATCAACATCACAAAGATCGGCGCCTACAAATTCAGGCTGTTCCTGAACCTCCACAATGTGAGCCAGGAAAGCGACAATAACCTGCTGCAATTCCTGCTGACAACGAGAGAGACGGTCCAGATGAACAGGACAGTCGGAGAGTGGGACATGGAGATCGACATCGAATCCCTCGACAGGGCAAGAGTCAGGCAGATAATCCTGAAACTGAGAGAAGAATTCAAGGATATTATACAGTCATTCAAGATAATCGAGGTCCTTGAGGCGCATAAGATCAGCTATATCCCCAGATACATCTTCGATGAGAAAGTCATGACCTGAGAAATCCTATCTCCTTAATCTGCTTCTCAAAGACCTGCGGCGTCTCAATCGTGACCTCGGCATCCTTGGGCAGGAGACCCTTAAGCATATCCAGATCAATGCCGCCTTCCCAGAAATTCATGTGGATCTCACGATAGGAACCTATAGGCTTCTTCTCAAGCTTCGTGTCAGTCATATGGAAATGGGAAGGCTTGAGATCAACCATCCTCTGGATGAATGGCCTGACATCCAACCCGAAGTAATGGGCATATTCGAATGCATGGCTCAAGTCAAGGCAGAAACCTATCCTGCAAGGCCTGATGACAGACTCCACATCTTCCGGTGTATTGACAAGATGCCTGAAACCATGGACTGCAGGAGGCATGTTCTCGATCATCATCCTCCTGTCATGATGCTTTCTCACAAAATCCCTGACTGAATCGATATTACAGGCAGGATTCTCGGCAAGCTCCGGGTGTATTATTATCTTCGAAGAATCGAACCTGTCAGCAAGATGCTGAGACCACATCAATGATGCAAGATTGATCTTCCCCTTCGCAGGATCAGCAAAATTCACCTTGTTGAAGCTGTGGGCGTTATGGATGATGATCGGCCTGCCTATCCCAAGGAAATCATCATACCCATGATCAGGGAAAGCATACAGCTCAAAGAAATCAACATGGTCCCTTATCCTCCGGACATATTCCAGAGGCACATCAGGCCAGACCTTTATCCCGACCTTCATCATGACAGCCTCTTGACCTCGATGCTTATTGCTGGCCTGCCTACACGGATGTACCTGGGGCATTCTGTGAATTCAAGCTTCTTCTCACTGCAATATGAGATTATCTTCTCCCTGTCTGCCTCAAGATGAAGAGCCACGACGACAACCAAGGATCTCGAATCCCTGTGGATGATGTCAAAATCCTGCAGGTCATCCTTCACCATCCCGCATCGCTCCATGAGCATCTCAATCCTTTCACGGGCTCTCTGGAGCTTCTGGTAGAGCTCGATGTACTGCGGGAAGAAAGACGAGAGCGAGAAGATATCCTTGGCACCCTCAAAAAGGCCCTTGTCCTTCACGGAGATGAAACCGCCATACCCAAGATCGACAACCTTCCATCTGCCGAAAGAACCTATGAGCACATCAGAAAGGGCGCCATTGCACAAGAACTCATCACCTATAGCACCGCTGGCATCCTCAATGAGAATGCACCCGGCTTCCCTGCAGATACCTGAGATCCCTTCCATAGGCTGCTGGACAAAATAACCGCCGAAAGAAGGCATGATGAGGACACTGAGACCATCTGCCTTGTTCCTGAGATCATCAAGGTCCAGAAGGGCATCCTTTGTCTTCACTTCAACAATATCCATATCCAGGATCTTTGGATAGGTCCTGTAAGTGAGCCATCCGCCCTGATCAGGAACAACAACCCTTGTCTTCCCCTGCTGCTTTGCGATGTACAAAGAGAAGAATATTGCCATGTCGCCAGAATCGACAATCCTCACATTCTCATGGCCTGTCATGCTCTGCAGCAGCTTAATGCATTTCTCCTTGAACTCAAGCTGGAATTTCGGATCCATGCTTTGGCAGAGTAACTGATGATTTATATTGGTTTTGATAGGATGATCCGCACCCATAAGAGGATATATCCTGAAAGTTTTATTGTCATTGAGAGGATAATAATCTTTTTATATCTGATAATGCAGAGGATGCAGATGGAAAGGCATTTTGTCCACATACTTGAGATGCTCGTCGGATGGCTCATAATACCCAGAGTCATAACCTTTTTTTGGGTGCTTCTTGTGCCATATCTCGGATTGAGCGCGCAAGCAGCGATAATCGTCAAGCTTGTCATCTCTGCAGCAATCCTTCTATTATGCTTTGTCTACAGAAAAGCCCTTGCACTCGGATTCCTTATAGCGATGGCCTGGGATGTGACAGGGATGTTCATGGCACTTAACTGAGTGACACTGCATAACCAGACCTGGACCGCCTATCCTAATGACCCATGCTCACTCTTCGCCACGATACCAAGCGGCAGCTTTTTCCGGGGACATAGAATTTATTATTGTGCCAGAGAACTCGAAACCCGCCCACAGGGCAAGCCTTGGGGCGATGATCAGCTGGAGATGCATCTCCTTGCCTTTCGGCGCATAATGAATCCAGTAATTGAACGGGGCATTTATCTCCCTCAATCTTGCCAGAATCTTCTTGAGAAGGAGAGCCATATCATAAAGCTCTGTGTCAGTGAGATCATCAAGCCTGCGGACATGACGCTTAGGCATGATCCACGCCTCAAGAAGAAACTCGCTCGCATAAGGACAGAATGCCATGAAAGTGCTGTTCTCCTCTATCTTCCTTACCTCTTTTGACTCGCGCTCAATGACCATGCAATAAGGGCATCGCCCGTTCTCATAAATCGCATCAACCTTCTTCCCCACCCAGAAAGGCACCTTATTGGTTGCGATTACCTGGCTGTGGCTGTGTATCAAGGATGTGCCCGCAGCTGCCCCATGATTCTTGAACACCTGGACATATTCAACACCATCCATCTTCTCGATCTCTGATATGCGCTCATTGTATATCTTGAGCAATTGGACCATATCATCCGGGGAAAGGTCAGAAAGCTCCTTCTCATGATCAGGAGTCTCCACTATGACCTCATGCTTGCCGAAATTATCAGAATGGACAAATGGGGAATCAAGCTTCATCTCAGGGCTGCTGTCAGTGGTGACAGCAGCAAACTTGTTCGGGAAGACCCTCATCTGCCAGCCGCCATCTGAACCCACCCTCATTATCTCAGGAGGAGTCATATTCTCATTGCCAGGACAGAAATAGCATACATCGACCTTCTTGTCAATCGCACCCTGCTTGAGCTGATGAGGCCTCCTGCCCCTATCCTCGGCGATGATGACCCACTTGTCCAGGACATAATCCCTTCGAAGCTGCCCCATTTTCAGTGACTGATCCCCTCGACGACATGAATAGCGCTGCATCTGGCAAGTGCGCTGTTATGCGCATCAATGTAATTCTTGATCAGGACTTTCCAGTCTGCAAGGCCGCTGAGATTCTTGGCTATCAGCTTCTGCTCAACCCTCTCAGCGCGATTGAAATTCGTGTACTTGTACATGATGTCGGCGAACTGGCTGACCTGCTCCTCTTCAGACCTATCCCTCCTCCTGAGGACATAGATGCCGCCCTGCTGCTTGGCATTCTTGTTCATGAACATGCCGAAACCGGCAAGATCAGATGTTATCGACGGGACACCCAATGCAGCAGATTCCAGGGGGGTGTAACCCCAAGGCTCATAATATGAAGGGAATATGCCAAGATGACAACCCACGATAGCCTCATAATATGACAGATCGATCAGACCGTCAGCACCAGTAAGATAAACGGGATAATAGACAACCTTCACACGGTCATCTTCCTTGTTGTCAAGACCTGTCTCATTGAAGCTCCTAATGATTATATCATCATGCTCATTAGGGATGTCATGCGTGCAGAGAACCGGGTTGCCTTTCTGCATGAATTCAAGTCGGAGCTTCTTGACGTTGTTCAGGAAATCCCTGTCAAACAAGTCGATAGTCAGGTTCTTGTTAGAGACTATGTTCATCTCAAGCCTCTCACCGATTACATACTTATTCTTATCAATAAACGAGTGGATCCTCCTGTAGCCCTGCTTGTTGGTTATGATCTGCTGCTTCACATTCCTGACATCTCTCGGTATCCAGAAGAATGCAACAACAGTCTTCTTGGACTGTTCGGCCTTCAGCCTCTCATTCAGCACCTTCAAGGCCTTGATCATTATGTCAATCCCCTTGTTCTTGAACTCATACCTGCCTACAATGAAGAAATTCAAGGTCTCATCGATGTCAAAGGAATAATGGGCCATGAAATAGTATGTCAAGAACTCCCTGATCTGATCACGATTATCCTGATGCTTTATGGAAATCTCCTCAAAGGTCGGGAACTTGCCTATGTCGAGACCGTTCAGGACAAGTATCTCGGGCTTCCTGCCAAGAATCTTCTCAGCCTCGATGCCAGTTATCTCAGAGACTGTGGTGAATATCACAGCTGCATTGGCAGCAGCGCGTTCTGTAGTGAACTTGTCCTGTATGCCATGATGGTAGGCTTCAGCAGCCGGATCAATATACTCGAGCTCAGAATAGAGATTCCTGCCAGAGCCAGCGATGGAACGGCCCAGCATCGTCGCATGCGTGGTGAAGACTGTCGCGACCCGCGCATTATTGGCTTTCAGATACAGGATCGCAAAACCGGCAAGCCACTCATGGCAGTGGGCGCAGATATCTTTGTTCGGGTTGAACCTCTGGAACTTCTCCAGCAGTTTGCCTACTGCTGTCGCCCAGATCATAGGCTCGTCAAAAGACCATTGGGAATAGAGGGAATCCACTTGGTAAGAATCCCAGTACATCTTCTTGAATTCATCCCTCCTCCCGACCAATCCGCTTGAATCAATGAGGATCACTTGAGGGTTGCCCTTGACATTCCATGTGCCGAAATGGCACCTTATCCCTTCTGACTCAAGCTCCTTGAATACCGAAGCCAACGTTTCAGGAGGATTCTGCTCCTCAAGCTCGAACTTGGCCTTATCTTCAAAATAGGGCCCAACAAGGAAATACTTATCTGAATAATTCTGGACCATCAATGCGGCTTTTGATTTGACAACTGTGTAGATGCCGCCTACTTTGTTGCAGACCTCCCAAGAGGCTTCAAACAAGAAATCTGCGGATGGAGTCTGATCCAGAGTGACACCCTGATTTTTTTGGTCTTCCATCAAATATCCTCTTTTTAGGCTAAGTTTTTAAATTTGATATTATTTGATATGAATAGGATATTTAAAAATTTTTGGTAAACAACATATGAGTAAGCAGTTTGGCCACTAGGGGGTACTACTTTTAAGTTTACACGAAGTTTTAAATGTTATTTCGGATTTTTTGTTTATAAATTAGCTGCATAAAAGATTTAATCAGGTAAGATGGAAAATTATTCCATCCAGATGTAAGTGAAAAAAGGGGACTGATCCAAATACAGAACCCAAAAAAGGGCAATAATAGATTTAGTACAATAACATATAATCATAAACATCTTCTATCAGGAAGAGGTGGGATTAAGTGAGGAAAGTTCTTATGTTCGGCTGGGAGTTCCCACCATATTATTCCGGCGGATTAGGGACAGCCTGCTTCGGACTGACCAAGAGCATGAGCAAGCTCGGAGCACAGATAACATTTGTCATCCCGCACGCACCAGATGATATCCATTCAGACCATGTCAAGCTTGTCGGGGCAAGCAATTCAAAGATCAGGATAAAGACAGTCAGCAGCATACTGACACCCTACATCTCAGAGAATGAATACAATACAAAATACCTTCAGCACACAAAGGGCGGAACAGGCGGCAATTACGGGCGCAACCTGTATGAAGAGGTCAGGAGGTATGCAATGAAAGCCCGCATGATAGCTGAAGAAGAGGATTTTGAGATAATCCATGCGCACGACTGGCTGACAGCAGTCGCAGGAGTGGAAGCCAAAAAAGCATCAGGAAAACCCCTGGTCCTGCACATCCACGCGACAGAGTTCGACAGGACAGGAGGCAACCCGAACCAGTATGTGTATGACATCGAGAGATATGGGATGCATAACGCAGACAGGATCATCGCAGTAAGCAATTTCACCAAGGAGAAGATAGTGAACCATTACGGAGTGCCAGCAGACAAGGTGGAAGTGGTCCACAATGCAGTGGAGTTTAGCGATAAAAAATTTAACAAGGGGTCGTTCGGCATCAACAAGGAAGATAAGGTAGTTCTCTTTCTGGGAAGGATCACAATCCAAAAGGGACCTGATTATTTCCTTTATGCAGCCAAAAAGGTGCTGGAGTCAGACCCCCATGTTAAATTTGTGATGGCAGGGAACGGGGACATGCAGCCATTCATCATCGAGAAGGCAGCAGAGCTCGGCATCGCAGACAGGCTATTGTTCACTGGCTTCCTGCGCGGACCAGACATAGACAGGGCATATGCAATGGCAGACCTCTATGTGATGCCATCAGTGTCAGAGCCTTTTGGCATAACACCGCTCGAGGCGCTCCGCAACAATACGCCGGTGCTCATATCAAAGCAGAGCGGAGTATCAGAAGTGCTCCAGAATTGCCTTAAGGTCGATTTCTGGGATGTCCATGACATGGCCAACAAGATAATAGCCACGCTCAAGTACCGACCCCTGCATGAAGAGCTGACTTCAAATGGAGTCGAAGAGGTCTACAGGTTCTCATGGGACAACCCTGCCCGGAAATGCCTCAATGTATATGAGGATGTGCTAAGAGGGGTGATGTGATGGTCAATCTATGCATGTACTTCCAGGTGCACCAGCCATATCGCCTCGGGAAATACCAAGTATTCGACATCGGAGAGAAGCATGAGTATTTCGACGACAAGAAAAACAGGGAGATAATGCGCAAAGTCTCAGAGAAGTGCTACCTGCCGACAAATGCTGCGCTGCTTGACCTTATCAAAAAGCACGGCGGGAAATTCAAGGTGAGCTTCAGCATATCAGGAGTGGCACTTGAGCAGTTCGAGAAATACGCGCCAGAGGTCCTGGAGAGCTTCAAAGAGCTGGCAAAGACAGGATGCGTCGAGTTCCTCGGCGAGACATATTACCACTCATTGTCATTCCTCTACTCAAAAGACGAGTTCAAGAAGCAGATAATAAAGCACAGGCATAAGATAATGACACTGTTCGGACAGAGACCTGCAGTATTCAGGAACACAGAGCTCATCTACAACAATGAGCTAGCGATGTTCATCGAAGAGATGGGATACAAGGCCATACTGGCAGAAGGAGCAGACCACATACTTGAATGGAGAAGCCCCAACTTTGTCTATAAACCAAGACACTGCAAGGACATAAGGCTCCTGATGAAGAACTATAAACTGTCGGATGACATAGCATTCCGGTTCAGCAACAGGGGATGGAAAGAATGGCCGCTCACAGTGGACAAGTATTCCAGATGGATAAATGCAGTGAACGGCAACGGAGAGGTCATAAACCTGTTCATGGATTATGAGACATTCGGGGAACACCAATGGGAGGATACTGGCATATTCGAATTCCTGAAAGTGCTTCCAGGAGAGATACTCCGGCACCCTGACAATGGATTCGTGACAGTGAGCGAAGCAGCCAAGCAGACTGTAAGAGGGGACATGGACATACATTCGGTAGTGAGCTGGGCAGACCTGGAAAGGGACCTCAGCGCCTGGGTTGGGAACATGATGCAGCACAGCGCACTGAATGAGATATATGCAATTGAAGGGCAGGTATTGTCTTCGGGAGATGAGAAGCTGATCGATGACTGGAGGAAGCTGCAGACCTCAGACCATTTCTATTACATGTGCACCAAATATTTCTCAGACGGAGATGTGCACAAATACTTCAATCCATACGACAGCCCGTATGACTGCTTCATAGCATACATGAATGTGCTCAATGACATAAAATTAAGATTGAAACTGGGCCAGAAGGAAAAAGGCGCAGTCTGCACAGAGGCAACAATCGCAGAGGGGTGAAAAAGATGCAAGCATTAGTCAAAAGCGTCTATAAAGGCAAGAAACCGACAGCAGAGAGGCTTGTCGAGGAAGCCAGGAAGACAAGGACTGCAAATGAACCTAAGATGAGGATCACAGTCAAGAAAAAGATGTTCGGCAAAGCACCGGAAGAGCACACATTCTACCTCAAAGGAGGAGACCAGGTAAGGTCGATCATGCAACTGGTCGACAAGCTTGAGGGCATGGCAGAAGAGGAATTCAGCCATCATGTAACAGGCTCCAACAATGATTTTGCAAACTGGGTGGAGCATGTCTTTGACGAGAAACAGCTTGCAGCAGAACTGAGAGACGCAAAGACAAGGATGGAACATCAGATCAGGATCATGAACCACATGCTGAAAGAGCTAGGGGTAAAGGGGTGAAACAATGAAACTACAACCAGAAGATGCCGAATCGCTGCTTGTGCAGGCCAAACAAGAACATCATTTCAAGCTGCACATGGGAGCAGACATCGGCTCACTTAAGGAATTGGCAGACGCGCTCGAGATAATGAACGACACAAGCTTCGGACACCATGTGAACCAGCACAAGAATGACTTCGCTGTATGGGTGGAAGAAGTCATCGGGGACAAGGAGCTTGCTTCAGAGATCAAGCATGTCAAGGAAAGGGCGAAGATGCTCAAGAAGGTCCAGAAAAGGATCATCTATCTTGAAAGCAAGAAAGAAGAAGGCATGCCGATCCATACACGCGAGAGCATGTGGATAGGATCAAGGGATTTCCTCGTCGGAATGGTGCTCGGCTTCGTGATAGGGTACATAATCAGGAACATAGTGTGGCTTTACGGGATCTGACAGGGCTTTCAGTCCAGCATCTTGTGGTCAACACCAATTATATGCTTCAGCACCAGCGGAACAAGAAGAGTGGTGACAATGGCCACAAATATTATCATTGAATAGACTTCTGCGGAAATCAGGCCTATCAACCTGGCAGCCTCAGCCAATACCAGCTCTGCAGTGCCTCTCGTATTCATGGCCCATCCGACAAAATGGAGCTGCCTGAAGCTCAGCGACGTGAAAGGCTTTGCCAGGAAAGCAGCGCCAATCTTCCCTGCAAGAGCCACAACCAGGATGACAGTCAAAGGGAAAAGATGGGTCTTCAGGATAGAATAATCAAAATGCAGGCCTATATTTATGAAGAAGAAAGGGATTATGAAAGTGAAGGCCACAAGCTCCAGGGTCTTAAGATGATCCGTGAACTCATAAGTGCCGTTCTCCCTCATGTTGATTATGATCCCTGCAATGAAAGCACCGATATCAGTCCCGAATCCCAGGCTCTTCGACAATATCGCTGCAAAAAGCCCGAACAGGATGACAACAGAGAAATCCACGATGCGGGAATGCTCCTTATGCACATAATTGTGGATGTAAGGGAAAATCTTATTGACAATGAAGATTGCAGATACAAAGATCAGGACATAAAACGGCAGCCTGATGAATGAGCCATCGCCATTCGAAGCCAGCATGAACAGTGAAGCAAGGAAGATCACATGGAACATGTCATCCATTATCGCTGCAGCGAGGGTCGTGAGGCCGACCTTTGTATGGAGAGCCTTCAGATCAAGGAGGATCTTTGTCTTTGTGGCCTCAGATGTCACTGATATGCCTGCTGCGACAACAAGAGAAGCAGCAGTGGAATAATGCATGAGCCTCATCGCAGCAAAACCGAGTATGAACGGGACCCCTGCAGAGAGTATGGCGATCGCCAGGGCATCACCTGTCGCCTTCTCAAGCTTCTTTATGTTTATGCGCATTGCTGTGAGAAAAAGCAGGAATATTATGCCAAGATCAGAAAGAAACTTTATTGAGATGGCAGATTCAGGCGTGAATATTGTGGCGAACAGCGGGACCATTATCACCCCTGCCAGGATCTGACCGACCAATCTCGGATATTTAATCCTGTGGAATATATCACCGAATATGAATGAGACAAAGAGGCAGATTGCCGCAACAACAATTACATCAACCATCTTGAAGAATACCCAACCTTCAAGTATTTAAATAGTTTCTGGCACTTCGGCATTTCAGCGGGAAGATATATACTGTTCAGTGATATGGGTGAAATGACGCCCCATTATCGCCAGTGTGACTGCTGTTGAGAATGCTTTCGGATTGGTGGCGAAAGCCCTGCCAAGAAAATCCCAGTACTCTAACCTGCCTTTCTCAAATATCCCTTGCTTGATCATCGAAGTCACAAAAGCCCGGACATCTGCAAAATTAGGATTAACATGAATCCTCTTGGGATTATACCTCTCCAAGAATCTCAAGCAGCGACTATAATATTCTTTCGGAGAGTAGATCGAACCCAGGACATCACGATATTTTTCCATGAGCTTGTCCAGCTGCATCTTGGGTATGAAATTCACACTGTTATGGGTATTGTTGCCGTCAGATTCCCCCAGAAGACGCTTCTCCTCTTTCAGACGCCTGTAAAGCTGGGTCCCTTTCATCGCAGTGAGCAGGCCGACCATCGAAAGAGGGATACCTGATTCCTGGATGAATGATTTCATCCTGTCAAAGGTCGATTCCTTGTCTGCATCGAAACCCAGGATGAATCCTGCCATCACCTCCATGCCTGACTCCTGGATCTTCCTCACCTTGTCCTCGAGCGGCATGCCGTGCAGGTTTACCCTTTTACCTGCCTGCAAAAGGCACTCCTCTTCAGGCGTCTCGATCCCCAGGAAAACTTTCCTGAAACCCGCATCTGTCATCATGTCAAGGAGATCATCATCCTCTGCAAGATTCACAGAAGCCTGAGTGAAGAAAGCAAAAGGGTACTTGTGATCATGCTGCCATCCTGTTATCCCGGGAAGCAGCTGCTTCACCTTCGCTTTGTTACCTATGAAGTTATCATCGCCAAAGAAGACAGATCCGCGCCAGCCCTGGTCATACAAAGCCTGAAGCTCTGCAACCATCTGATCATTTGACTTTGTCCTGACCTTCCTTCCGTAGAGCTCAATGATATCGCAGAAATCACAATTGTTAGGACAGCCCCTTGAATACTGCACGCTCATGGAATTGTAAGGACGCAGAGAGATGGCCTTATAAGCGGGGATGGGTGCAGAGCTCAAGGGAGGCCTGCCTTGCGGGGCATACACCCTTTTCGCCTCACCTCTCTCAAAATCTGCAGCAAATCCCGACATTATCTCCTCCGGCTCACCGATTATCAGGTGGTCTATCCTATCATCAACACATCCTGATTCAGCATAATCCGCTGTGACCATGGGGCCGCCAGCGACAACAGGAAGACCATAAACCTTAGCACGGTCCAGTGCTTCATCGAATGAGGCCCTCTGGATAGTCATCCCGGAGATGAAGACTGCATCCGCCCATCTCAGATCCTTATCCTTCAGATTTCTCACATTCAAGTCGACAAGACGCTGATCCCAGCCTGCCGGAAGCATTGCAGCAGCTGTGAGTATGCCTAATGGCGGAAAAGCAGCCCTCTTGCCTTTAAGGGACAGAGCATAAGTGAAGCTCCAGTACGTATCTTTCGGTGTTTCGGGATTCACCCAGAGTATGTTCATCTCTGCCTCCTGTAAAGATATCTCAGCCACAACTGCTTGAACAATGGCAAAGACAACGTTGACAAGACAAAAGCAACTGCTGGCACAATAGCGTTGATGAATGGTCTCTGGATGCCGGCGAAGATGAAGAATACAACAATTATTATGTAAGTGAGGACAGCGATGATTATCTTCCGTGAGAGGCTTGTCTCCCATGCCTTGTCAGACTCAACCCTTTTGTTCCTTCTCTTGATATACTCAATTTCTTTATGGATATCCATCCTAGAACTTCATGCCAGGCATGCCTCCTTTCTGGAACTTCTTCATCATCTTCTGCATATCCTTGGGATTCCCTGATCCCTTCAGCATCTTGACCATCTTCTTGGATTGGCGATACTGCTTCAGCAATTCCCTTATCTCTGTGATTGACCTGCCAGAGCCTCTTGAGATCCTATCCAACCTCTCTGCAGTCAGCAAATCAGGATCCTCAAGCTCCTCTTTAGTGCAGGAATCCATTATGAATCTCCAGACCTTAATCTTCTCCTCCTGCCCCTTGAGCATCTCCTTCGGTATGTTCATCTGGCCCATGCCAGGGATCAGTTCCATCACTTTTGTGAGAGGGCCCATCTTCTGCATGGCTTCCATCTGCTGATAAAGGTCGACAAGATTGAATTTCCCTTTCAGGAATTTCTTGCCAAGATCCTGGGCCTCTTCCTCTGACATCGCTTCCCTTGCTTTCTCCAGAAGAGACTCAATATCCCCCATGCCGAGCAATCTGCTTACAAAACGCTTCGGCTCAAATTCCTCGAGGTCATCGATCTTCTCCCCGACACCTATGAACCTGACATTGGCATCTGTAATTGCGCATGCTGACAAAGCGCCACCGCCTTTTGCAGTGCCGTCCATCTTTGTGATGATGACTCCGTTGACTCTCACAGTGTCATGAAAAGTCTGGGCCTGCTTCTCTGCTGCCTGGCCGATGTCAGCGCTGATGACAAGAAGGGATTCGCTCGGCTGGACAGCCTTGTTTATATCATTAAGCTCTTCGACAAGCTCATCATTGAGGGCATCACGCCCTGCACTGTCGACGATTACAATATCATATTTGTTCAGCTCAGGCTCAAATTTCCTGAATATCCTGACCGGGTCTTTTTCCTTGGGATCCCCGAATACAGGGACATTGATCTGCTTACCGAGAGTCTGCAGTTGGGTGAATGCAGCAGGACGCCAAGTGTCAGTGGAGATCATCACGACCTTGTGCCCTCGTTTTGAGAAGAACTTGCCTAATTTTGCAGTTGTTGTCGTCTTTCCGTTGCCGAACAGACCAACCATGAGGATCTTGAAAGGCTTCTGCTTTATCTCAGTCTTATGGCCTTCACCGCCCAAGAAATGCGCCAACTCATCATACACTATCTGGATAAGGTGCTCCTTCTTTGTAAGTCCGGGCGGAGAGTCATCCTTCAGGGCTTTCTCCTTTATCCTCCTTGTGAGGTCCAATACCAGCTTGACATTGACATCGCTCTGCAGGAGTGCTCTCTGGATGTCTTTGACCAGCTCATTGATGAGCTTCTCATCCACAAATACAACGCTGGCTATCTTGCTGAGCGTGTTCTTCAGGCTGCTGCCGAGCTTATCCAGTACCATGCTTAGGTTTGATAAGGAGAGTTTTTATAAAGGTTTAGGGGCAGGATTTAATTGATTTCTATATAGAAAATATTATAGACGCAATAAATAAATATTAGTTATATATAAGTATAATTATTGTATAACTAGGTGATAACATGGCAATCGAAGTGGAAGTGAAGAAATGGGGAAATTCATTGGGCATTGTGCTGCCTAAGGAGTTTGTATTGGATAAAGGGATCCATGCAGAGCAGAAGATATTGATAGAAGTAACTCCAAGGCTTGACATATCCCGACTATTCGGCAGGCTCAAACTGAAGAGGAAGATGACAGGGCAGGAATTCAAGGACATGGTGCGGGAAGGATGGAACTAAAAACATACTTCTTTGATACATATGCGCTTATGGAATTGGTGCTCCTGAACAAGGATTATCTCAGATTTGATAATTCAGGCTTCATAACGACAAGACTCAATCTTATGGAGCTGCATTATGGGATACTGAGAAAATATGGAGAAGAGACAGCAGACAGATTGATTGAATCACTAATGGCATACACCAGCACTGTGCCGAAGGATGTTGTTGTTGAAGCAAATAAGTTCAAGTATGGACACAGGAAGAAAAGATTGTCATATGTCGATTGTATTGGTTATATCATGGCTAAAAGAACAGGCATCAAATTCCTTACAGGAGACAAGGAATTTGAAGGCATGGAGAATGTCGAGTTTGTCAAATAGGTTTAAAATCCAGAACCTCAATAATATTCTTTGTGGTCAGTGTTATCACAATGGATTGATCCTGCAGTCTGACATCATTTGACCACAGAGGGCAGTCAAGCTTCTTAGCCAGAGCAAGTAAATCAATATCCTCCAGAAGCTCTTCATCAACAATCTGTTTCGTTAGCTGAGCAAGCTCTTCTTCATAATCTTCCAATGCAATGAAATCAACCCTTTCGACAAGCTCTTGCCTATAACTATTGAACTGAGATTCTGATATACTTGCCTTCTTCATTATCTCTTCCTTGTACTTATTGATCTCTTCAAGAGCAAATTCAGGAGAAAGCATAATCAAACCGTGACTGCAGAATTCCCTGAATACAGAACTTTCCCAAAAATATGTGAAAAGCACGTTGGAATCAATGACCAATACCATCTAGACCAGCTTCTTCTTTTTCAGATATTCCAAGCGTTGCTTTCTTGATCTTCTCTGCAATCCAACTGCCCACCCATTTATTTCGGATTCCTTCTCCAGTTTCTGCTTGAGGGATTGCTTCAGCTCCAACTGTCTAGTCTTTTCAATAATTGCGTTCCTGACAAAACCAGACCAGTTTATCTCATTGAATCTCTCCATCTTCTGCTTGACTTCAGCGGGAATTGCCAATGTGACACTTACCATGATATCACCATTTATGTTTTTTAACATAAATATGTTTAATAATTATATAAAGATTACTGAAATTAAATATATTTTCTATATTGATAAATATTGCAAAAGAATTATGATAATCCTTAAAAAGCAGGGCAGAATTGTGAATCTAAATGAAAGAAAAACTGGAAGTGTATGATCTGAATGATAAGCTGATCGGAATAGAAGATAGAGACAAATTCTACAAAGATATTGAAGCAGAATTCAAATCAACAGGTAAGATCACCAAAAAAGTGAAATCAATAAGAGTTTTATTGATGAATTCCAATGGTAGAATTTATCTTCAAAAAAGAAGCAAACACAAGGAAGTCAATCCGGGCTGTTATGACAAAACACTTGGTGGCCATGTTCCTGCTTCTCATTCATGGGACTTGACATTAATCAGGGAATGCGCAGAAGAGCTGGGATTTCCTGCTACAGTTTTGTCAATTGATGAATTTGACAAAGCAATTAAGGTAACAGATCTATCAGTTATTGGAATTTTCAAAAAGATTGATTATATCAAGGACTTCAAATCAAAAAGAAAGACAAGAAATGGAGATTATGTTGATCAACCCTGGATGACAACAATATTTTTTGGTTATTATGATGGTGCAATCAGATTTGTTGATGGGGAGAGTACGGGCATAGAAGTGTTCTCATTGAGTGAATTACAAGAGGATCTCAAAAAGTAACCAGACAGGTACACTGAAGATATTAAGATCATGATTGAAAAATATGAAAAATTCTTAAGGCCGATAGCATAATGGGAATACAGACTGAATACAATCCTGATCTTGCGCTTCGGGCGGCAGGGACAGTAGGAAGGAAAAAGGAAGAGTGTGTTCCAGAGGATATCTCTGCCGGAAGTATCTATGAATTTCTGAAGAAAGGGCAGAGAAATTATTGGCTTGAAGGAGAGCTGCCGCTTGTGATCACAAGAGGGAATCAGGAATTATCAAGACCGATAGCAAGCATAATAATCCTTGAAGCAACACATTTCATTTCTGAAGGGGAAGTCTGGACAAAAGGCAAGTACAGAATAATCGAGGTGTTCGGGGATGACAAGATCCATTTCGACGGATTTGCCAGAATCAGACCTTAACTGCTGAATTCTTAGTTTATAGAGATTCAGGGGCTTGAATTGTCAAATCAAAACATTTAAAAGCCACCGCATTTCTTTTGATAATATCAGCAAAAAGTAGTAGCTTAAGATTAAGTTTTTTACGCGTGCTTTTTCTGATTAAAACCATAAGAACAGTGAGGTAATAAAATGGAAGGAACTGTAAAGTTTTTCAACGACATGAAGGGTTTCGGTTTCATCACTGCTGAAGATGGCAAGGATTACTTTGTCCATCAGACAGCACTTGGTGAGGGAGTCACACTTCATGAAGGGGACGCTGTGACCTTTGACATCGAGCAAGGGGACAGGGGACCGAAAGCAGTCAATGTGAGCAAACAGTAAGCATTGCCTGAAACAAAATTTTCCCAAATTTTTCCATTTCTTTTTTTCCTTTTCTTGAGCCATGGATATCCTGCCTGTCTTAGAAGCAGTCAGACATGATGCAGTCATCACAAGACCCAATAAATTATTTTCATATATAAAAATATCCCCATAATCTCAGTATCATATAAATATAGTACCAACACCCACCATATCCACAAAACCTATTTAAAGGAAGGCCTTGCTCTTGTGACCTTATGGGGAGTAAAAACAAGAAGAACCCCTATGAAGGCAAATCAACATGGGGAAAGATCTGGCACTTCATCTGGGATGATGACTCTGTCTGGAGCTGGCTAGTGAACATTGTCCTCGCATTTGTCATCATCAAATTCTTGGTATATCCCGGGCTTGGGTTCATATTCCAGACATCACACCCGATAGTTGCAGTGGTATCCGGAAGCATGGAGCATGACGGAAGCTTTGACGACTGGTGGCAGGTGCACCAGATGTATTATGCTGATCTAGGGATAACAAGAGAAGAATTCCTCGAGTTCGATTTCAAGAACGGATTCAATACAGGCGACATCATGGTGCTCTACGGGAAAGACCCCGGAAAGATAGAAGCAGGCGATGTCATAGTGTACCGGAGCATGAGGCCTGACCCCATAATCCACAGGGTTGTCGAAGTCTGGGATGAAGACGGGGAAATGCATTTCCACACAAAAGGCGATCACAACACACAGGAGATAACCGACTATTTCCTCAACGGGATGAGGGTGAGCCCTGACACAGAAGGCGCAGTCAAATACCTCGACGAAAGAGACATCCCTGAAAATGACTACATAGGAAAAGCCGCAGTCAGGATACCCTGGCTCGGCTATGTCAAGATAATATTCGTGAAGCTTGTCGGATTCATGATAAGTCTCATAAGGTGATAAAATGTTCTGCCCAAAATGCGGCTCAATGCTCCTGCCAAAAAAAGACAATGGCAAGAAAGTCATGGCCTGCAGCTGCGGGTACAAATCCAGCGACACAGACTCTGCCAGGATAACAGAGAAGAGGAAGGATGACGGCAGAGGCCTTGAGATAATAGACAGGCAGCCGGATACATATCCCAAAGTAGAGGCAAAATGCGAGAAATGCGGACATGACAAGGCATTCTTCTCGACACAGCAGACAAGGGCGGGCGATGAGCCAGAGACAAAATTCTTCAAGTGCGAGAAATGCGGGCATATCTGGAGAGATTACAACTGATTCTCAGGACATTGTCTCTTCAGATGATAGAGGATTATGGCATTGACATCCAGGCCAATGAGCCTTGATTCCCTATCCAAATCCTTCATCCCAAGATAATTATCGCAGACACCTATCCTGATCGTAAGGCCTTCTGATTCAACTGTGTCAGGAGAAAAATACCCAGAACAATCAGTATTCATACCATCACAATGCCTGCAGTTAGTCTTATACATCCAGAATCACCGGGCAATGCGAGAATGACAGGAGGTATAAATATATTTCCTGAGAAAATGTCGTCCTTATCAGTGGATAATATGCAGGATCTTATCTTTTGAAGCCATGCCTGTCTTTATCTCCACCCTCCTGCCCAGCTGCTTAGAAACAAATCTCACAAGCTCCTTATTGGCCTTGCCCTTGTCAGGCGGTGCCTTGAACGCGATCTTCGGCAGGCCCCTGGCCTTGTCCATACCTAGGAATTCAGTCCTCGCAGAATTGGGCCTGACAAGAACCCTGAGAACATCACCCCTGACAAAATCCTTCAGTTCCATCTTCAAGGCCTGCTTATCTCTTCCAGGACAAAATCAATCTTCCTGTACAGCGCATTCAGATCACCCTGATTCAGGACCATGACATCAGCCATGACAATCGGGCCGCCCATGTCAAACTCCTCAATCATCTTCTTGTCCTTAAGCTTAGCCTGGTCATGAGTCAGATTCTTCGCCTCAGAAAGCCTCTGATAACGGGTGGATGCAGGCGAGAAAACACCGATCAGAACAAGATTCATGTATCTCTTCTTCAGAAACTTGTATTCGGACCAGGACAACAGGCAGTCGATAACAACATCTCTTCCCTCTTCCCTCAGCCTGTCTATCTCGGGGAGATTAAGCACGGCATATGCTGCAGAGCCATACTGATCGATGAACTCCTGCCGTATCCTTGCCTTGCTCTCCCTTGTCGGCTTCATGCCTCTCCTGACGACCTCATCATCAATGATCTTTCCCAGCTTGATGTACGAGAAACCCTTATCAGAGATATATTCAGCAGTCGTGGTCCTGCCAGATCCTGGCAGTCCGACAATACCAAGCATCTTCATACGCATGAATTATGAAAACAGATTATATAAATTTGATGGTTCCCAGGGCTCTGTGCGGAATCCCGGAGCTGCGACAGCGAAAATGCGCCATTTTCGGCTCACAACAAAGATTATGAGGACAGCTGGCACCTTATTCAAGTGTGGCACAAGGCCCTACGAACTGCTCACAAGAGAATAATTGATCAGGGAGCATCCCCCGCAACGCACCAGAACTAGAGTAAGCAAAGCATTCTGACCGCCAATGGCTTACTGGACAGACCAGTTTCTAAACAGGCACGCTTCCGGCAGAGATGCCCTTTATGTAGAATTCTATTATTATGAAGAACACATACATCAGCACAAGGGCTATGCCCTCGTTTACGGACAATCTTGACTCAGATTCCAGGAATGTCATGAACAGGAAACCGATGACAAGCATGAATACCGAGCTTGAGAGGAAGATGACAAAGTTCGCTTCGATAGGCATTATCAGAGCAGTCACACCAACAATGAAAGTCGAGTTTATGACAGTCGCACCGATTATATCACCCACTGACATCTCAGGATGCCCACCCAATGCAGCTTTCAATCCGAAGACAAGCTCGGGCAGGCTTGTGCCGACTGCAAGGAGGACCAGACCGACAAACATATAGCTGAAACCTATCTGGTCTGCAATGAATCCTGCATACCTGACCACAAACTTGGCGCTGACAAGCAGGATGGCTGCGCTTATCAGGAAAACCAGGAAATCCTTTGCCAAATGCTTCCTTGACACATGATCGATTGTCTTATGGAATTCCTTCCTCTGCTTAAGCAGGATCCGCATATATACAATGAATACAGCGATCAGGATAGCGCCGTCAATCCTGGAGATCTGATTGCCGAGGGTATAAAGGAAGAGCGGGAGAAGAGATATGACAAACATCATGATAGTGTCCTTCCTGACAGTCTTCGAGGTCACATTGATACCCCTCCCCACAATCACAATAAGCCCTATGATAAGACTCATGTTCACTATGTTTGAACCGATGACATTACCAAGAGCGAGGGCAGGAGTGCCATCCAGGGCAGCATTTATGCCGACCAAAAGCTCAGGCAATGAAGTTGAGAAAGCGACAAGGACAAAGCTGACAAGGAATTCGCTGTAACGCATGAACCTGGCGATTGTCGCAATCGATTTCACAAGATAAGCGCCTGATTCCACCATCACAAAGCAGGCCACCAAAAAAAGCAGCAGATTTGTTATTATCATGTCATACCTCTTTGATATGGCCCTATTTATATACCTATTTAAATGTTGCGCTATAAGGTTTGACAATCTATTTATACATCAGAACCTTGCTTTCCGATAAGAGGTACCATGATAAGGCTGAAGCACGGTGTCAGGCTGAGCCTTGACAAGGACTATGTATTTGACGGCAAGAGCGTGAAGGCTGGAGAGGTGCACCTGATCTCCCACGGACACTATGACCACATCCCTTCTAATTTCGAGCATGACAAGGTGATATGCTCAAAGGTGACAAAGAAGATAATAGAGTTCCGCAAGAGGATCAAGATCAGAAGGATGTTCAAATGGAATGTCAAGATGCTGGACGCAGGCCATGTTCTCGGCAGCACAATGTTCCTCGTCGACAAGAAAGTCCTCTACACAGGCGATTTCAATACCGTCCAGAAATACTGCGGGAAGGCAGAGCCCAGGAAATGCAGCACGCTCATAATCGACTCCACATTCGGCAAGCCGAAATACGAATTCCCCGAATACAATGACATCACAAAGGAGATAAGGGATTATGTCGAACATCTTCTCAAGAAAGAGCTGAAGATCATACTGTATGCATACTCATTCGGCAAGAGCCAGGAACTGTGCCATCTGCTGGACAGGGCAGGGATAGGATTCTCAGTCAGCAAGAGGATAGGGGAAGCCAATGACCACCTTGGGCTGAGCTACAGGAATGAAGAGCTCAAAGGGAATGTGTATATAACCAACTACCCTCAGATGCTCAGCAGCAAAGAGCATGTGAAGATCGGATTCTCAGGATGGGCAGCAGAGCCATACTATGAGCGGATAATGAAGATAGACAAGGCTTTTGTCCTCAGCAACCACTGCGATTTCCCTTCCCTGATGGAGTTCGTGAGGAAGTGCGGGCCGGACAGGGTGATGACGCACCACGGCTTCAATGTCGACCTGGCATATGAGATAAGGAAAAGGCTGGGCATAGAAGCAGAGCCGCTTCTTGAGGACCAGAAGCTTTTGACTAATTTCATGGATTGAAAAAATATTATTTCTTATTCTTAGTGCTTGCTGATGCTTGGCCTCAAATTGATCAGGGCAAGAAGAATTGCCCGAATGAAACAAACCATAGTCAGACTTTGCCCTGCAAAGTCTGTCTGCAAATTTTAGGCCTGCACTTAAAGCGCAGGATCATACTTGTCTGGACGGACAATGCCTCTATCTTGGATAAGAGAAAGACAGAGGAGTTAAGAACAACAAGCCATAAGTGGCCTGTCCGGAAAGTCCTAAAATAAGCAAAAAAATATTTTAGGTATCAGCCCACAATATACCTCAGTCCTTGTTGTCTTGGCTTTCCTGTTGAAGGTATATCCTCCAATTGTCTTTGTTAAAGCATGAAAGAGATTCCCATAAAATCAATTTATAGAATAATAATATTTTTGCACGATTTTAAAATAAGCAATTGCAACAATTATTCACATACCTTTGGACCTTCAGGATCCTTGTATTGTGCTGGTTGGAGGCCGAAGCCAGGACAGATATCAGAATAATATGTTGATTGATCCCACCCTCCTGCAGGGCATTTCTCAGAATTTCCAGGGTAATTCCAGGTGTATACTGAAGGATGCAAAGACCAGTGATGGAAATTACCAACATGATCATTGTAGATAGTTGTTGTATCATAGTCAATAAATGCCCCATTATTTTCAGTAAGATAGCGCGTAGCTGAATTGAAATAGTCTCCTATCGGGCCCCAATCCATCACCCTGTAGGCATTCTTATACAAGACAATGTTATATTCATGGGAATGACTTCCTCTTGCTGTAAAGACACATCTCCAGCTGACACCAAGCGACCTTAGTAATGCTGTCTTCAGATTAGTATGCTCCTGGCAGTCTGCGCAAAGCGTGCAATAAGGACAATTGCTATTGCAGCAAGGGCTGCCGCCCCTGTCCAAGACATCACTTACAGTTAGATGAGTTTCTTCAGACCCATCACCGGGAATGTAAAGATAAACATGGTTGTGCACATAATTTGAAATAGCTTCCAGATACTCATCGCTTGTGTCTAGCTCAGCATAAGGAGTGCCGTTTACAGCAGACCACCAATACAGGGCTTCCTGAGCCATCTGATAGACACGAGGGTCATCCAATGAAAACAAATATGCAGCATCACCATTTCCAGGAGCAGCTTCGGCAGGATTAAGACAATCTATTTTTTCAAAATCCGGAGGGTGAATGTATCTCTGTGGCGAGCCTATCCCTTGCAATGCCTGTCCAGCAACATTTTCTGAAATCAGCCTTCTTTCTTCTGATTTGACCCCGCCTTCAATAAAAAAACCCAAAGTGAATCCTGTCAATAAAGCAAGGAAAATGAATATCCAAAAATATTGAAATCCCTCTTTTGCCATAATATCTCCTTTCTTGTTCAATATTTTATTGAATTTATAAATATTGTGCTAAAAAAGGCTCTGTCCGGAATCTTGCTAACACTCGGGTTAGTGGCTTCAAAGTCCCAGTTAAAACCAATCCAAAGCTGACATTCCCCGAGCATGAAAGGCCACGCTAGCACCCCTAATCAAGTGGGACATAAAGCCCCACAGACAAACCCATATTGATAAGCATTTATCAGGAAGCATCCCCTTTGTCAACCAGAAAATCACTCATTAGGACTTTGACCTGATGCCACTAAACTACATCCCGGACAGAGCCGCTAAAAAAAAAAGGTCTGCCTGGAATATTACTTATTTCAATTTTACTTATTCCAATTTATGTTGGCTTCAAAATGCTTGCTGTATTTGCATAGGTGCTATGTTCGCTTTGCAAGTGAGCTCACAAGCTCGCTCATATCTACCAGAACAATCCCTCACAACGCACCCCATACCCATATTGGATGTCATTGACCATATGACAACAACTTTCAGGACAGACCCAGCCATAAGATAATATTTATAAAGGTAGGATGGAGACCATCAGACATGGACAATCCATCATTCAAGCGGGATATAAAGGATAAGAGCATCAGGGAAGGGACGATGCTAGAGATAAAAGGCTTTGATGCAGCTTCTGATGTGGGTCTTAAGGATCTTCCTGGATTGTACAAGAAGATAGGATTCCAGGCAACGCACCTCGGCCAGGCAGCTGAGATAATAGGCAAGATGAAAGGGAGTGCTATTTTTCTTGCTTGTACAAGCAACATTGTTTCATCTGGTCTTCGTGAGATGATTGCGCAGCTGGTTAGGGAGAAAAAGATTGTTGCGCTGATTACCAGCACCGGAGCAATTGAAGAGGACTGGATGAAATCACAGAAGCCTTTCCTTGCAGGGGATTTCAATGCAGATGATGTGCAGCTCAAGGAGAACGGCATGAACAGGATCGGGAACATATTTGTCCCTGATGAATATTATGGAAGGCTTGAAGACTTCCATATGGGATTCATTGCAGAGATGATGGCTAAGAAGAGAATATGGACACCATCAGAATATGTTCGCGAGATCGGATTGCGTATGGATGATGAGAATTCCATCCTTTATTGGGCTGCAAAGAACAATATCCCAATATTCTGCCCAGGATTTGTAGACGGGGCAATAGGGGACCATTTCTTTTTCTATAACCAGAACAAGCCAACTGAAGAGAAGATAGTGATCGACCAGGCAGGGGATGTCGAGAGGTTCTACAAGATGATACTCGCACCTGAGAAGATATCAGCAATCATCCTTGGAGGAGGGATAGCGAAACACCATCTCATCGGAGCATCAATAATCAGGGACGGGCTTGACTATGCAGTCTATGTGCAGACAGGAACAGAAGGTGATGGTTCGCTATCTGGAGCAAAACCAAAAGAAGCAGTAAGCTGGAACAAGCTCAAGGAAGGGAAGAATTCTGTGTGTATCGAAGCAGATGCAACGCTCGTGTTCCCTATACTCGCAGCAGGGCTGCTAGAATGAAATTCGTCGAGCTCAACAATCTCCTGAAAGCAAAAGGCCTGGCATCCACCGGCGGGCAGGCCAAGATCATGATAAGGTCAGGGAAAGTCCTTGTGAATGGGGATGCTGAAACGCGTGTCAGAAGAAAACTGGTTCCTGGAGACAGAGTAGAGGCAGCAGGACAGCAGTTCACAGTCAGGGAAGAGGAGTGCAGGCAGTCAAAATGAACCAAGACCTGACTGTTTTTCAGTCTTTGGGACCTCTTTACCATTGAAGCAATAGTCATAGAAGTCGCACTGGCCAGAGCTCCATTTGCATAGCGGGCTGGGATTCAGCGGATAATCAACCATCTTATCCGATTCTGTCAACGAATGGATCTGCTCTATGGCTGCTTGGGCGTTACGGATCATCCCCTCGCTGACAGACAGAAGATGCTCAGTGTCCTTAAGGAAGTAGATGCCGACTTTGCTGGGGACCTTGCCGAACCTTCTCTTGTAAAGCAGAGCATAAATCCCGAGCTGGAGCAGATAAGCATCAGTCATCTTAGGGGTCTTCGATGTCTTGTAATCCATCAGCCTGACGTTCCCATCAATCTCCTCCACAGTATCAATATAGCCCTGCACCATGAGCTCAGGGTCCCTGATGAAGACCTCACGCTTCGGAGTCAAAGCGGCGAAAGCCTCATTGAAAGAAAGGCCGATGCCCATGAACTTCTCCATCTTGCTGCTGAACTGGTTGACCCAGTTGACAAGCATCATCTGGGTCTCGTCATGATAGAACTGGAGCTCTTCAGGCGACAGGTCCAGCCCAGAGAAATCAGCACTGCCCCAGTGCTCCCTGAACAATTCAAGGATCCTCTTCTGGAAGACTGACCTGAAATTCCTCTGATCAGGCCCGAAATCAAAGAAATGCTCCAGAGCAGAATGCGCGACAGAACCCCTCACAAGGTGGATTGATGGGAGTGTCGGGAGCTTAAGGTTATAGATATAATAATATTTTCTCGGACACTGGAGATAGGTGTTTATTGATGAGGGAGACTGCACACGTTTCATAAGTTGACTAGAAAAAGAAGGGTTTTATAAAATTAATGGTGATTCGACCAGTGGGTTGTGGCATACAAACCAGATATACAAACCCCATATTGATGATATGTTGATGATATATTGATGCCTTGACTTCATCTGGATTCAAAATATGACCTGCATTTCTTCACATTTTCTTTTACGGCCAGCAGGCTACAGATGGATACATCACCGAGGTCTATGGCAAGGTGGCCAATGCAGTAATCCCTTTCAGTCTCATCACCATAAATCCGGCATAGGTCCGGGTCCTTCCTGGCAGCAATAGTCTTCCTTATGCAGACATGATTCTCCTCATGATTGTCAACTGATGAATTCTCACCCAGCTCTACATCAAAGACAGTCTCACATAGGAATACATCACCTTCAGAGACAGCTTTCTGGACAATGCAAGCAAGCTGCTGCTGAGCATCTCCTTCCCTGCATTCTGGAGGCATTTCCCTTATTTCATAGTACACATCAGAATCATGGATTCCTATATCTTCTGAACCGACACCTGTAAAAACATCTCCAGTCCTGCCGAGAGAGCATCCTGCCAAAAAAACTGCAGAAATCATGAAAATGACCAATGACAAACGGACCAATGACAAGCTCATAAAGGAACACCTCTTTTTGCATCCGGCATATCAAATCCAGGATACACTTATTTATAAAGCTTTCAGGAGTTGAGGAAAACCAGGTTGGAGAGTGCATGCCTGATGAATACATTGCAGTACAGGACCCTCACAATCGGATAGCTTGCAAATTTCCTGTCATCCAGCATCCTTACAGCTGAATCAGCCAATGAACGCCCCCTATCCCTGAGCTCCTGAAAAGAGTTGACATCTATCCTGAATATACTAGCCCTGAACAAATCGAAGAAATCCTCGAACCTTCTCAGAAGAACGACAAATTCCTTTCTTGGCCTGCCGCACGCTGAAAGCTGTTCATACAGGTGGTAGTAATGATGCGTCAGCTTTTCAAGAGTCCTCATCAGCCCGATATAACCATATCCCTTGTCTCCGTAAAGCCGGTTCTTGACGACAGCACGATGGCAGTATTCCCTGAACTTCCTCTGGTTGTCAGCGATATCCCTCACTGTGTCAAGATTCCCCATCCCGCCTTTCTCAAAATCCTTTCTTGTGATCTCCAGGATAGTCCTGACAATCTGGCACATCTTGAGAAGTTTCTTGTCTATGTCCAGCTCCTCATGCTCCATAATGGACTTCACAGTGCAGGATTTTGGCTCCTGATCCGTTATCTCGAATCCCATGAGATTGGCGACATTCTGCTGGACAGCCTTATAGATGCACTCATCATCATACGCTATGCTTATCTCATCATAGCCCCGCCTGTAAAGGCTTCCGAGCAAAGAGCGGACAAGCCTCACATCATCTTTCCTGAGCTTCAAGGAGGTCTTTTTCCATGCTTTCCTCGATGCTTTTGTTATGACAAGCTCTCCATCGCGCTCTTCGATATCAACCTCATCCCCTGGATGCAGGCCTTTGGAATCAATCCATTTCTTCGGGATATAAAGAGTGGTGCCACCGATGCCCTGACGTATCAGTTTGCGTTTCATGCTGTGGGGGTTAATATTGTTATATATTAATTTTTTGTTTTTAATATGTCCTAATATTAAACATATCAATAATATATTAATACTTTAAAATTATCATTATACAGTAATAAACCATCCTTCACTTATGAGGCAATACAATGAGTTATGAGAATCCAAAGTGGGAAAAAGATAATGATATGCATATTCTTGGATTAGGCCAGAGGTCCGGCATAGCTGTCAGGGCATGTGATGATTGTGATGGAATCAGGCAATATCAGGTTGAAATCAGGGAAAACAGAAGATATTCCCTTGTGCAGTACAATCCTCTGACAGATGAGCTTGTGATGATACCTGTAGATAGGAGTACAGGAGAAACCATCCTTCGGCACAGGTGGTTTGTCGAAGAGATCCCAGGACTACCATCTGAACTCAAAGGAGGGCTTGAACTGCTCTTCGACAGGATAACAGAAGCATCAGATCATCCGCATCAGTAGGTGAAAAAAATGAATATTGAAGAGATGAAGAAAAAGCATCCAAGCTGGTTCACAGCAGTCGGAGAGACACCAGAAGAATATGTCAAAAGAGTCACAGAAGGATTGCCGAACAGGGCAGAGAAGTTCAAAAGGCTACTTGGATCTTACAGGAAGATAATGGAATGGGATGATACAGATCTCAGGATAAATATCAGGAACCAGGAATTGCTAGTCATTGATCCTGTGACAAACCATCCAGAAACGCCGCCAGCAGTCATATTCTCAATACTTGACAGGAAAGTCAATGGCATCTCAAGAATATATTTTGAGGGAACCTATTTTGAAAAAGTAAAAGAATACCATGAAAGAAGAGGATATTGGACAGAACAGAATCCTTGGGCAGGATGCGAGCTCAGACTCCGCCCCTGCATCAGCCTCAAAGCAATGGATATACAGGATGACCAAGGCCGCAGAGAAGTGCTGCTGATCGCAGACTACAACTTGGCGGGAAAGCGTGAGATTGTCAGATATGACCCCCACACAGGCGAGATAGCCGCAAGGAACTCCGATGACATGCCGAATGACATACTGAATTTTAGCGGCGTCTACCTTGATCCGCATCAAAGGAACCAGCTAGCACATTATATCAAAGAGGGGACCAGGAGGGCCGGATTATCTGGACAGATGAAGCAGGACCTTGAAGCGATTACGCAGAAACTGTCTGTAAGAGATCCTGCAATAGTCGGCACAGACATGACAATACATCTCGGAAGATATGGTGAATAAAGATGAAAAAGATAATATTGATGGTCTTGACTGTGATAGTGCTCCTCTCCTCACCGAGCGCCATTGCACTCATGCCAAAGGACAGCGGATCATGCAAAGTACAGGCATTCGGATTCCAGGAAGAGCAGCTATCCGTGCATAACACTGCATACTGGGAAATACTGACAAAAGACTGCAAAGGCGGATTCATGGTGAACATGCATGACACAGCGACAGGGAATGCCGTGGCATCAGTCATCTTCAATATACAGAATGATTTCCAGCACACCACAGGCAGATTCGTTGCAGCACCGCAAGGCAGCCTGATACTCCAAGCATACAGGATAACACCCAATGGTGATGTAATCTATCTAGGCAGCTCGATCCAGAAAGGGAAACCAGAATGGGGATATTATCCAGTGCTTGAGGTGACAGGATGAGACCAGAAGACAGGCAATACACCCAGATAGGACAAGAGAATGGATTTGAGGTAGAGCCGAAAACAGTAGGTCCTGTTGAAGGGTATACCGCAAGAAGGGACAGATTACCATTTGACATAACATTCAGTTATCACCCTGGAAACAATGAGTATGAATTCTTCCTCGGGCTTGATGCCACGGAACTCTCAGGAAGCGGAATGATATACAGGGCAGTCGGACTGATGGATGTTGTTGACCAGCACCTGAAGAGAAGATTCAGAAGAAATGATATCAGCTCTGACAGAGGATGCATCGATTTCGTCTACATGGTGCCGAATAAGGATTTCAAGGAGAACCCAGAAGCAACAAGACCATTCTTCAAAACCCTTGATCAGGCCATAAGACAATATGATGAAGCGTTCCCTCAGAATTGAAAATGCAAACCCAGGAATGGTTCAGTTCAGGAGGCGAATATATTCTAATCCTGTCCCCAGGATACCTGACAGCAGGACAGATCAGGGGATATTTTGACCTTTTTGCAAAAACAGAAGGGATTCGCGGATGGGTGGATCACAGGAGATGCACATAACAAACCACATCTGAGAATATGAAATCAACTGCCTTGCACAAAAGTCTTCTCTCCTGCCCTGCACTGTGGCGGATTTGACTCCATTATAGGATAGCCTGCTGCTTTGCATTCTTCAAAGCTGTTGATGTTCTCTGTCTGGCAGGGTGCGAACTCACAATTCGGACCTGTCCTCCCTACTGCAGTGCCGTCAGGGCAGATCTTTGCATCAGCTGTGCATACTGTCTGGGCAGGAGTGCATCCTGCAAGAAATACCAACAGAGCAGCAAGGATCAGTGTTCTCATAGAAGGAGAGAATCAAACAGGGTTATTAAATGTTTCAAAAATATTTATAAATATGTATATCAATCAATCATCAAAAGAGGTGTTGCATGAAAGAAAATCATCTATATCTAATCACAATCTGTGTTGTAGGAATTGTGGCACTGTTTCTTACATTATCCTCGAGCTTCAGCCCATCAGGGACAGATCTTGTGGGACAGGGGCTGACCCCGGCAGAGAGAATAGTGGACATACAATATGAGGTTGTGCGAGAATTTGATTATGAAAGTGGTTCATCATTTACAAATGTTTATTGCCCACAAGGAAAGTATGTACTCGGGGGATTCTGTTCAGCAACCCAAGTCACGTCTTTCTATGCTTCTGATCATGGCGGAGATGGTTATTATGACCTGTGGACATGCGTAGTAGAACCGGGCGGCAGCCTCCCAGTTGTTGCAGGAGTAATCTGCGGGAAGGTCAAGTGAACATTTAAATAGATTATTTCATTTCTACTTATCATGAAAAAGTATATCCTGCTTATCTCCCTTGCGCTGATCATCATATCAGGCTGTGCAGAGCACACAGAGGACAATCCTCTTGATGCGAAAACAAAAGAGAAATGCCTCTACCTCGCATCAGAGAAAGCCAAACTCGAGTACGCAGAATGCCTGAGCACAACCTTTGAAGACTGCCCTGCGGCAGAGATGTACAGGCACAATGCGATAATATGCATCGCAAACCTGGCAAAGAGGAACAATAATTTGACAATTTGCAGTGATGAAGGCATCATGACAGAAATCTGCGAGACCTACACACGGCTGATGAACAAAGGCAATCTTACAGAACCCTGTGTGGCATATTCTGAGGAACTGTGCATCTTCCAGTATAATGCAGAAAACTAGAATCTCCTTTGCCTTGATTGGGCAGGATTTCTTCTCGGACCGAATCTCTCACCCTGACGGCCCTGCTGCTGACCCCGGCCCTGTCTGCCCTGCTGACCCTGACGAGGCGCTGGACCACGCCCCCTTCCTTGATTGCCCCTGAAACCACTCCTGCCTTCCCTGAAACCGGTTCTGGGCTGATCAATCTTCACCCTTATCTTATCGATAAAAGGCCTCTCCATCTTCTCGATCTGGAGATCATAATCCTTGAACACCCTTGACATATTGTCATGATCCCTAGGCGACAGGATATTTATCGCTATCCCATCCTTGCCGGCCCTGGCAGTCCTCCCGATCCTGTGGATGTACTGCTTGCTCTCTTTCGGGATATCATAATTGTATACGTGGGTCACGCCCTTTATATCAAGGCCGCGTGCAGCCACATCTGTGCAGACCAGGACCTTGAAGCTCTTATTGTGAAAATCATCCATTGTCCTTGTCCTCTTTGCCTGGGTGAAGCCTCCATGAATAGCTAAGGCACTGATGCCTGAAAGCTTAAGATTCCTCGCCACAAAATCAGTGTTCCTCTGCGTGTTGCAGAATATCATCGCCAGGCCCGCCTGCTCATTCCTCAAAAGATGGACCAGAAGAGAGAACTTCATGTTATCCTCGACATCATAATATACCTGCTTCAGCTTCTTAGGGTCGACATAGGAATCCACTGATACCTTGACTGCGTCATGCATATACCTCTTGGAAAGGCTGGCCAAGTCAGGGGGTATGGTCGCTGAGAAAAGCAGTGTCTGCCTCTCTTTCGGACACACCTTTATGATCCTCTCGACATCATCGATGAAACCCATGTCAAGCATCCTGTCAGCCTCGTCAAGCACAAGGATCCTGACCTTCGAAAAGTTGACAGTGCCCCGGCTCATATGATCAAGTATCCTGCCCGGAGTGCCGACAACAACATCAGCTGTCCTCAGCTTGCTCATCTGGGGATCTATAGCAACACCGCCATAGACCACTGCAACCTGCAATGGCTTGTACTTTGAGAATTTTATCAGCTCCTTGTGTATCTGCTCCGCAAGCTCGCGAGTAGGGGTGAGGATCAGTGCCTGTATGCCTCTCCCTCTCTCTGAATTCTGGATGATACCTGCACCAAAAGCAAGTGTCTTGCCAGAGCCTGTTGCGGATCCTGCAATGACATCCTTGCCTGACAGGATCAGAGGGATGGATTTCTGCTGGATATCGCTGGGACTAACAAACTGCTGGTCTTTTATAGCCTTCAATATCGGCTCAATCAATTTCAAATCCGTGAACTCATTCATGATAATCTCAAGAAAAAGTCAAAACTTGCTTTTTCTTATGGACCTCGATATACTCAAAAAAGTGCTCCTCTTTATAAATCTTTACATAATCAACCGAAAATCCGGACTTTTTGTCCCAGTAATGCATAATGATGGCCAACTGAATATTTAAGTGAAAAAGGAAAAAATCAGGCCATATGAAAAATCTTGCCAAATATGTCATAGGCCTGCTGACTGTGCTTCTCCTAAGACTGATGCCCCACCCACCGAATGTGGAGCCGATAATGGCAACAATGATGCCATTCGCGAAACGATGGGGTTGGATGTCCGGTCTGGTTTTCACATCACTTGCGATGCTCCTCTTTGACTTAATCACGAGGACAATAGGTGTGTGGTCAATACTGACAATTGGGACCTATTGCCTGATATCCTCTTGCGCTGGGATTTACCTGAAACAAAGAGAGAACAAGATAAGATATTATGTGGGTTTTGCCATAATCGGCACTATCATCTATGATGCAATAACCGGCATTGGTACAGGCATGATATTCTTCAACCAGAGCTTCATGGACACCCTGATCGGACAGATACATTTCACACTCTATCATCTGGCAGGCAATGTCCTCCTGTCAGCAACCCTCTCGCCTTTGCTTTATAAATGGGCACTGGATAACCCAAACCTCGAGACAGAGGCTATAATGGCCAAAATCGGGGCTTTAGCATGAAAGGATAAATTTAAATACAAGAGATATAAAAACCATGCCAAGCTATACAGATGACCTATTTCCAGTTCATGTGTATATAGCTAAGAAAATGAATAGGTGAAGAATATGGGATATGAAGATAGGAGCGACCGAGGATTTGACAGGGGCGCAGGCAGAGGCGGCGGAAGAGGATTCAGAGGAGGCCGCGATTTCGGTCCAAAGGAAATGCACAAAGCAACCTGCTCAGAATGCGGACAAGAATGCGAAGTCCCGTTCAAACCAGGAAAGGATGCAGACGGCAATCCGAGACCAGTATACTGCAAAGAATGCTACAGGAAAAGGAAAAGCTACTGATTCTAAAAGATAAAAAAATCTAATAAATTTTTATATCACCATAGCTCAGTTGAATCTCTTTGACTGAGCTAAGGTCTTCTATCTCATTGATCCTCAGGAGACCAGGAGATTTTGTATAGAGCAATTCCTCAATATACAATGATCTCTCGACAGCAGGCTGATAATATCCCCACCCAGGCTGGTCACCGGCGAAGCCCTCTGAATGATCCACAAGACCACGCAGCTCAATCTCATCCTTTGTGATATGGAAGACAAATGCCCCGTTATAGCTCTGCTGGCCGTCCCGATAATCCATGCTGTATGCCGGGATCACCATCAGCTCCTTCTCCTTGGAGAAGAGGAATGCCTTGTGCTCCCAAAGGGCAGTTGAGTCAGCATAATCTGATTCAGTCACATACTTGGCGATCTCCTCCGGGTTCTCCACATCAGACACATCAAACAACGAGACCTTGAGGCCTGCCTGCCTGCCATCATCAGTATCCTTGCCGATGCCGATTATGGTATCCTCATCATAAGGATGCAGATATCTGGAGAAACCAGGTATCTTAAGCTTCCCAAGCTCAGTGATATCAGTCGGATCGCTCAGATCAATGACAAAGAAAGGATCAATCTGCTTGAAAGTCACCATATAAAGCCTGTCACCCATGAACCTTGTGGAGAAGATGCTCTCATCCTCTGCAAGGCCTTCAAGCTCTCCGATTATGCCAAGATCCATATCCAGAGCATAAACATTGTTTGAAGACAAGGATCGCTCACCTTCAAATCTTGACCACCTTGGGCTCAGGGTTGTCGCAATCCTGAACACACCATCATATTCATCCATGGAGAACTGATTGAGCACTCTTCCAGGGACCTTGCCATTGGCTTCAGGATCGATATCAAGGCCATCCACCTCAATCCTGTTGATGACAGTGTACTCAAAATACTTTATCTCCTCAAGCCTCTGCTCCAATAATCCCTCAGCCCTCTCCTCAAACGTCTCCTGCTCGTCCTCGTCAAGGGTAACGATCACAGACTCATACACCTGATATATCTTCGCCTCTTTCTCAAGCCTTGAAAGCACAGCATTGTCTGTCTGCTTTATCTTAGAGATGAGATCCCTGTGCTTCTCTGCAAGATGAGGCTCAAGCAGCTCCATGACTATGCCCTTCTGGATATCATACTCATTGACATATTCGCCATAAGTCACATAGATATTATTCCCTGACATATAGAGTTCCTGGGAGCCTTCGACAGCCACTGAAACAGAATCCATATCACCTGAGCCAAGCTCGAGGGCATGTATATTGACAAACATCGGATAATTGTAAGGGATGTTGAAATAATGGACATGCCCAATCGGGACAGATCTCACCACATCATCCTCAATTATCAAAGGAGTCGGCATCTCAAGCCTGTACTCTGGCTGTGAAGTGGTAAGCATATAGACAAAGCCATCGCTCATCCTGCCCCTGAAATAATTGCCTTCAAACTTATACTTCCTGATCGGCTCAGGATCGCTCCTGTCGCTGATGTCATAGACATCAAAGAAGGTCATGCCCTGCCTCGGCACAATATCTATCTTCTTATAATAATCATTGTCATAATAATTCCCGAACACAGCAAGATAATCCCCATCAACAAAAAGGGACTCTATCTGCTGATCAAACCTGATTGTCGATATTATCTCAGCATCCTCGCCAGGATAAGCCCTGATAATGAACAATGTCTGTCCGGTGACAGTGTAGATGTAATTGCCGTCAGTCTTGATTATATCCGCCTCATCAACACCCTGGACCTGGACATTTGTCCCGGAATAATCAAGGCCATCATAATCTGCGCCTGCAGCTGGCGCAGACTCAGCCATGTCCATAGCAGGCATCGGCTCTGAGAGTCTTTCTATAGAGGCACCCTGCATCTTGACAGAAGAGCCATAGCCCAGATTTGCGCCTGAGTTATCCTTAATGAAGCTGAGAAGCTGGTCTTCAGTATCGAATGTGAGTGTCTTCACCTCTGCGCCATAATCAAACTTAAGCTCATCATAAGTGCCCGCACCATACCTGTAAACCACCTTGTCCGGAGGAGGTGTGGTCTGCTGGCAAGCTGCTAAAAAAACAATGCTGAACAATGCAATGACCGCGATTATCTTTCTCATAAGTATCACCCTTTTTCTAATAAATATACACTTGGATATATAGTTTGTTTTGATTTTGGTCCGGATTGAAGCTATACATAATATCCAATAACAAAAATCGCACTAATCCCCAACCTGAAGGTTGGGGTATTTTATCGTGCGATTCCCTCAAAAATCTTTGATTTTTGGGGCCCTAAAATTGCTTTGCAATTTTATGGTTTGGAATTGAAAATGACGCCCTGAAGGGCGTGGTATTAAACCCCTGAAAATGACAGGCGTCATTTTCAATAATCCAATAATCAATATTGATAATAAGTATGATTGACAGTCATGATAATCTTGTGTTGTTCAATTACAATAATAATAAGTGTAATAAATAGTATTTTCATTCATATATGCACTTATAAATGTAATGCTTTTCGTCACCTATGCCAGATGCCAAATCTTTATAATGAATCCTGACCGCACCCATATAAATTGGCAATACTATACCAACGGAAAGGATATGCAGGGATAGATGAAAAGAACCATGGCTCTTTCCCTGAAATATATGTCGCTGTCTTCTCGATGAATCCTGGATTCCTAAAACAATTCAAAGGCCTATCCAAGAGCCACAATCCCAATCCTGACATCAGCGAATACCTGAAGCCAGACAAGGCATTCAGGTATATCGTACTGACAAAGGAACAGAAAGAAGCTATGGGGTACACAAAAGCTAAGATAATGGTGGTCGCTGAACTCATACGAAGCCTAAGCCCGCTGGAGATTGCAGCCATCGACGGATGCATCCCGAGAGAGCCTATGAGGATGCTGAAATGGCTGACAGGACCTCAGAGGCCGAGTGAGATCAGGTCCGGCAAGAAGTTCGACAAGAGATACCCGCTTGTGAACGATGCACATCATGCTGCCCACATCCTATACAAATACGAGACAGACGAACTCTATGCTCGAAACAGGGATACCTGCAGAGAATTCATGATAACCCCCAATCTTGATGCATATATACATCTTTATGATGAGATGAGGAAAAAATTCCCCCATGGCATAACAGACATAAATGATCCGACACCCCAGAAATTTCTCGATGCTGCATAATCTTTAAATACATCTCTCCAACAGCAATAGCATGGCACAGATAAATGGTGTTAAGCACATAATCTTTGACTGGGACGGCGTGATCGCTGACTCATTCGAGCACCAGCACAAGTTCTTCAAGGCAGCATGCAAGAAATTCGGAAAAACATACAATATCAAGACAATCGACGAGCTCAGGGAATATTACAAAGAACCATTCAGACTCATGTATGAGGATTGGGGATTTGACCTTGACAACAAGGAAGAGCTTGATGCGCTCACTGGATATTTCAGGAAGTTCAATGACAGCAACCATGTAAAACTGTTCCCGAATATGCCAAGCATACTGAAGGAACTGCATGAAAAAGGGTTCAGCCTGAACATCGTCTCATCCAACAGGGAGTTCGTGGTCCATAAATGGATGAAAGAGCATCATGTCGACAAATATTTCACGCATGTCATAACATATGACAGGAGAACAGCCCATAGGGAGAAGCCGGCACCTGACCTCATATTGCTGTGCATCGAAAAGCTTGGAGCAAGAAAAGAGGAATGTGCCTATATCGGCGACCAAAGGTTTGATATCCAGGCAGCCAGGCATGCCGGCATAAGGAGCATAGCTGTGACATGGGGCTATGGACATGTGACAAAGCTCATCGCAGAGAATCCAGACCACACAGTCAACAAGCCAGAAGAGCTGCTGGAATTATTCATGCATCCATAGAATCAATCTTCTTCTTCAGGCCCTCAGTGTCCTTGAGAATCAGAAGACCCTTGATGTCCCCCTCATAGAAGGATCTCTTTGTCCTGAAATTCACCTGGAACAGCATGAGATCCTTGGGGGTGATGCCAGAGACCTCCTTGATGAAATGCTCGACGCTGGGCGCTTTTGATATGACAATCTTCACAGGATGATGCTTGATCCCCATCTTAAGGAAGGAATTCAATGAATCCAGATATGCCATAGTCGATACCTCCGATAGCTGGACAAGCTCTTCCTCATCCTTTGGAGTCAGATAATCGATATGGGAGTCCTTGGAGATGATCCCCGAGATCATCAAAGCGCTTTTGAAAGGGAAGAGAAGCATGAAGAAGCCATTAAAACCATTATCATAGACAGCAGTATAGCTTATCACCACTTCCTCCTCTGCAAATATGATATCCCTTATCTCATCAAATGTCTGGAACCTAGCAAATATCACATCAAGATCTATTGGGTCGCTGATTGTCCTCTCCTTGAAATAGGCAGAGAGAGCTGTTGCCAGATTGCCGGCGCCTACATTCACCACCTCTGACAGTGGATCACGGTATCTCTTGTCCATCCTAATCCAACACCTCAACCCATCCTCACATAAACCACATCCCATCAACAATGCAACATCAACCGCATTATGCCTAAAACAGGGACATGACATCCAGTATCATGCATATCCTCCCATCACCAAGTATTGTCGCACCGGCAATCCCCTTCACATCCTTCAGGACCCTGCCCATGCTCTTGATGAGGATCTCCTGCTCATTGAATATCGAATCAGCCAATAAGGCCACAGGCCTCTCATCCTTCTCCACAATAACAGCAATATGACGACCTGGACCAGGGCCGCCTCTGATGCCGAAAAAATCATCAAGCCTGAGAACAGGGACCTGACGTTTGTTATGGATAATAACTTCCTGCATCTGGATAGACCTGATGGCGCCCTGTTCTATATGGAATGTTTTCTGTACATTCGTCAATGGTATGGCAAAGACGTGATCCCTGACATTGACAAGCAGCGCTTTTATTATAGCAAGAGTCAATGGAATATGCAGCCTTATAGATGTGCCTTCACCAGGCTTTGAAGCCAGTTTCACAAAACCTCCATAAGAGCTGACCTTCGACTGCACAACATCCATGCCTACACCTCTTCCTGATACAGATGTCACTTTCTCTGCAGTCGAGACACCCTGCCTGAACACGAGCCTCTGTGATTCCTGAGGGCTCAGCTTTTCAGCCTCCTGCATTGAGATGATGCCCTTCCTGACAGCAGCCTCCCTGACCTTGACAGGATCTATCCCCCTTCCGTCATCAATCAGCTCAATGGTTGCAGAATCCCTGCCCCTGCTGGCGATGATCCTGATGGTCCCTGCAGGATTCTTTCCTGCTTTCTGCCTCTCCTCAGCCGATTCGATGCCATGATCTATCGCATTCCTCAGCATGTGCATCATCGGATCACCTATCTCCTCAAATACAGTGCGGTCTATCTCAATATCCTCCCCCTCAATGATGAGATTCACATTCTTCCCTGCCTGGTTCGCCAGATCACGCACGACCCTTGGCAGTTTTGAGAACATCTGCTTTAGGGGAAGCATCCTCTCATCCATCACCTCATCCTGTATCTCACGCACAATCAGGTCAAGACTATTCGCGAGCTCGACAAGCTCCTTATTCCCTGCCCGTTCAGATATCTGCCTCAGCCTTATATTGCTGATTATCAGTTCTCCCACAAGATTCAGGAGATGATCGAGCTTCTTGATGTCAATCCTGATGGATCTTGAAGGCCGGGCAAACACCTGCGGAGCCTCTGCCTGAAGCAGATCAGGATTCATCTCCTCATCCCACCCGATGACAAAGAATTTTGAAGTCTCTGTTATGCCTGACAGGACACTGCTGATCGAGTCTTCATGACCGGCAGTCACCGCTATTATCAGCTCGAAGAAATTGAAGCTGTCCTCAGCCATACTATCGAATTTCGGGTTGACTGCCAGGACCTCGCCCACCCTTTCCAGGTCCCTCTTTATTATCATGCTCTTCGCTTTCTTGAAATTGCAGGCCTTCTTGAACAGGATCACGGCCCTAAGGCATCTTAATCCTTCAACCAGCCTCTTCCTTATCTGCGCCTTTGCGGGCGCTGCCAGCGGGAATCTCGTCTGCACCTCCTGCTTTTCAGAGACAATATCCTTATCCCCTGAGAGATTCGCCAGCTCCCGGTCCATCTCATCAGTGGAGAGCTCGTGCTCGCGGTCATCCCTGATCAGGTCGATCCCTGCATCAAGGAGATCCACTGCCCGGAAAAGCGCATCAATGACCTCTGGCGTGGCCTTCAGCTCCTTTGACCTTATCTTGCCGAGAAGATTCTCAGCAGAATGCGCCAGCGCGGAATACCTCTTGTAAGACAGGGCAGCAGAATTCCCCTTCAGGGTATGACAGAAACGGAATATCTCATTGATATAATCAAGATTTCCAGGCTCCCTCTCCAGGTTGATGAGCAGGGTGTTTATCTTCGTTATCTGGTCCTTGGCCTCACTCAGGAATTCATCCTTGTATGCAGCAACCTCCTGCATGCCGCACCTCACTTGTCATTTGCGGCGACGATATTCTTTATCTCATCTGCCCTGAAAGGTTTAGTGATGAAATCCCTCGCCCCAGCCTCTATAGCCTCATTGATTATCTTCTCCTGGCCCACAGAGGTGCACATGACAACAACGGCATCCTTCCTTATCTTCATGATCTCCCTCAGGGCCTCAATGCCGTTCTTCTTGGGCATCATGATATCCATGAATACAAGTCCAGGCTCATTATCCCTGAACATCTTGACAGCCTCATCACCGTCAGAAGCCTCCAGTATCTCCTTCACGCTTGTCTCCTTCAGGATGTTCTTTATCATGCTCCTCATGAAATTAGAGTCATCCACAACCAATACCCTCAATGCCATCTAAGCACCTCCTTTGATTATCCTGTCCAGAACCTTCACCATATCATCCCTGCCCTGTACCTTCCTGATGCTCTCGACTACCCTGCCATGATCCTTGATGCCTGAAAACTCATGCTCAATCCAGTTGGCGAAATCATTCTTCTCCTGGTTGAGGTATCTCCTGAAATCTTCGTCAGTTATCTGGAGCAGGTGCTTCCTCAGATGGACAAGATTCTTTATCCTCATACCATCCAGCCAGAAAGGATTCTCAGGGATGTGGAATTTTGCCAGCCCCTCAGGTCTTTCTCCCTCTGCATCCCCCTGCTTCTTCACCGGCACAGGAGCCTTGTCCTGCACCTCCTTGCCGAGCTCCAGGTCCTTGACCATCTGCATAAGATCCACGAGTATTATCATCCTGTCCTCTGCAATGCTTACGCCTTCAAGGTATTTCACATTAATCCTCTTTGCTATGACCGGCGGAGGAGGCGCTACAGACGACTCGTCTATCTGGACAATCTCCTCGACAGCATCCACCATTATGCCGACGATCTCATTCGGCTCAACCTCAACTATGAGTATCCTCGATTTCTCCCCTTCATCAGGGAAATTGAAGACTCTCGCAAGATCGATGACAGGACATATTGTGCCCTTAAGATTCATTATCCCGGAGACATAGCTCTTGACATTAGGCACCCTTGTCAGGCCTGAGCTCTGGACAACCTCCTTCAGGTCGCTGATATCCGCTCCGAACTCCTCATCCAGTATCCTGAATACCAGAACTTTCCTGAACCTGACCTCAGGTATCTCATCCTCAATATCCTTCAGATAGGACTGCACCATTTTACAGATTTATCCTGAACCTATTTGTCATATCCTTGAGCTCATTGATGGCCTTCGCCAGCTCCTGCGCAGACTTCGCCACCTCCCTTATCTCAGAAGCCTGCTCCTCTGCTGAAGCTGAGACCTCCTCAGTCGAGCCCGCGCTGTCCTCGGAAATCTTGGCGATCTTGTCCACTGAGACCTCGATGCTCTTGATGGCATCCACCTGCTTCTCGATTGCGCTTGAGATATCCTTAACCTCATGGGAGGCATCCTGCACCATAGAAGAAATAGATTCCAGCAATGTAAGTGTGTTTCGGACGCCCTCAGCACCCTTCTCGACTTCCTTTGAACTGACATTCATGCTGTTGACCGCATCATCAGCGCTGCCCTGGACCTCAGAGATCAGGCTGTTTATCTGGCCAGTGGCTCTGCTCGACTCCTCAGCGAGCTTCCTTATCTGGTCAGCGACGACAGCAAATCCCTTGCCGGCCTCCCCTGCCCTCGCTGCCTCAATCGCAGCATTCAATGAAAGCAGATTGGTCTGCTCTGCGATCTTATTTATGAGATCTATGATCCTGCCAATCTTCTGGGTCTTGTCATTCAGGCCCCCGATGACCTCAGAGCTGTTCCTCACAGCAGAGATGATATCATTCATCCTCGTCACAGAATCCTTGGCTGTGATGGCACCTGACCTCGCTGTCTCATTTGCCTTGGTAGAGGATGACACCGCAATCCTCGCAGAATCAGTCACAGCAGAAGACAATGCCGCTATGTTCCTCACGAACTGGGATGTCTCAGCAATCCTGTTGCTCTGCACCTCAGCACCCTCTGCAATGAAATGAATGGCCTTGAGGATGTCATCGGTGTTCTTGTTGACCTGTTCGCTGGATTTCGTGAGCTTGACAGAGTTCTCAGAGACAAGCCTGGAGCTGGAATGGATCTGCTTTACAAGCTCCTTGAGATTCTCTACCATGATATTGAAGGAAAATGCAACATCAGTTATCATGTTGTACTTATCTATGATTATGCTCTCGCTCAGCTCGAAAGTCAAGTCGCCCTTCGCTACACGGCTCATATCCTTCACAAGATCCTTGAGCTGCTTATCGATTATGTTGGACAAGTAGATGGCGATAGCTATACCCACTATTATCCCTATGAAGATGTCAAGAGTCAGGAGGACCCATGTATCAGTTGTCAGGTCACTGAGCCTTGTGATGTTCGAGATGACAAAAATGTAAGCCAATGTCATGAAGAATATGATGAGCAGAACACCGGCAACCAATGTCTGCTTCAGTCCTTTCAGCCTAATAATTGCCATTAATCATCCTCTTTTTTAGTCCCTGACTTCCAGTCTTCTAACCCCTTTAAAAGTACATTAATAATATATTATATAAAGATTAATATTCACTTTAGAGTACTAAAGATTGCCATGAAAGATTGCCATGACCAACATCCACGATTCCAGAGGCTTTTTCTCATTCAAGCATATCACGCAGCTTCTGCTTCCATTTATCAAGAAGATTGGGCTCATTTGTGACAGCATGCCTTATTATCTCCTTGTCATCGGCTTTCTCATCATAGTAATGCTGCATTGTGCGCAGAAAAAGGTCTATCTCATTCACTGCACCATAGACCTGGTGCTGTTCAGCAGCATCCATCGTATCCCTCTGCTTCTCAAGCAGGTCAACAAGATTCGATCTCCTCTTCTCAAAAATCCTAATTAGTTCTTTCATGAAGGGTCACATCATGATCCTGATCCTTTGTCCTGTAATTATCTATGAGCTCGATTATTATGGAATTATAGCTGTCATTCTTAGAAACAAAATCAAGCCTGTCCAGCATCTCTTTTGTCTGGCGCTTGATACGTATTGAAGTATCAGTCAAGTCAGTGACTATCATCTCTTTCTCAATATTAACCACCCCCAGCCCAAAAACACCTCTTTTCCGCAGATAATAGAGTGAGTGCTCAGTATGCAATCACTATGGGGTATGCTTTGCATACAAGTCTTTATAAATGTTTTGATTTGAAATCATGATAACCAGATCAGCAAATCCTGCAACCAATCCAGCAACCAATCCAGCAATCAATCCAGTTTACAGTGTATCGGCCTGCCCTTCTTCTCATCATATATGCTGCCATCCTCAAAGACAAGATTGCCATTCACAAAGGTCTTGACCGGCCATCCCTGAAGCTCCCTTCCCTCAAAAGGGGACCAGCCGCACTTGGTGAAGAGATCATCATTCTTAATACGCTTCTTCATCTTCATGTCAACAAGCACAAGATCTGCGTCATAGCCCTCCTTGATCCTCGCCTTCCCTATCATCCTGTACCTCAGTGCAGCATTCAGCGATGTTATATTGATCAGCCTGGACAAGGAGAGAGCTGTCTTATTCACCTCATTGAGAAGAAGAGGGAGAGAGGTCTCGACACCTGGCACGCCGCCAGGAGCCTTCCAATAATCCTCATGCTTCTCTTTCAGGGAATGTGGTGCATGGTCTGATGCTACAAAACAGTTATTGCCTGTCTTCAATGCATCCCAAAGAGCCTGCCTGTCAGCATCATATCTGAGAGGAGGATTCATCTTCGCGCAATTTCCCAGCCTCTTGTAGTCCTTGATCGTCATGAAAAGATGATGAGGGGTGGCTTCCCAGCTCAAGGGAAACCTCTTGTCCCGGATCACCTGCAGCTCATCGCTCGTCGAGAGATGGCAGATATGCAGCTCAGACCTCGTGGCCCTTGCAGTCTCGATGGCGCGCATCACAGCCTGGACAGCAACCTGATGGCTCCTTATCTTTGAATGGATTGAGGGATCATGCTCGCCCCTGAAATGGGCCATGTTCTTCTCTATAAGCCTCTCATCCTCGGCATGCACAGCTATTATCTTCCTTGAGGCGCTGAAGACCTGCTTCAGGATGAGAGCATCATCAATGAAAAGCTCTCCTGTAGTGGATCCCATGAACACCTTGAGAGCAGGGGAGAAACTCACATCATTGGCAAGCCTTATCTCCTCAAGATTATTGAGAGCAGCACCGAAATGAAGGCCGAAATTGACAATGGATTTCTTGGCCATCCTAAGCTTCTGCATCAGCTTCCCCTTAGTTATTGTCGGAGGCACAGTGTTCGGCATATCGCAGACTGTTGTCACGCCGCCGGCTGCTGCAGCACACGAGCCTGTGTAGAAATCCTCCTTATTGGTCAGGCCGGGCTCCCTGAAATGGACATGAGGATCAATCATGCCGGGCAGCAGGATATTATTGTTGCCATCGACAACCTCATCGCCTTCCAGAGGGTGCTTTGAGATGATGTCAATCTTATCAGAGAAAGAGAGATTCACAGGCTCCAGCCTCCCATTGAGAAGCATCCTCACATTTTTCAGTATCATATCAGAATCTCACCAAATTCCCGGCAGCATCACGACGGTACTCGCCGAATTCCTTCACCTTCTTCAGCTTTTCCTGATCAAGCACAGGCCCTTCCTTGCACATCCTGAACCCTGAATCATCGACGCAGCACTGGCCGCAGACGCCGAAACCGCATTTCATATAGCGCTCCAGAGACACCTCGACAGGGATCCCATAACGCTCGCACAGAGTGACCACAGACTTCATCATCTTCTCCGGACCGACAGCAAACACCTTATCAGGGCTCCTCTCCTGGATCCTTCTCTCCAGAAGTTCAGTGCAGAAGCCATGGTGGCCGCATGAGCCGTCGTCAGTAGCAGGGAGATAATTCACACCTCCTGATCCCAGCCTCTCTCTGAAAAGAAGCTTGCTCTCATCACGGGCACCGATAACAAAATCTACCTCAAGACCCCTCTTCTTTGCCTCTTCTGCAAGGAAAGCCAGGGGAGCAGCGCCATAACCTCCTGCCACGCAGATTATCAACTCACCTTCAAGACTGAAGCTTGAGCCATAAGGCCCCCTTATCCCCAGAATATCCCCGACCTCCAGGGCATGCATCCTGGATGACCAAGGGCCCACTGAACGCACAGTTACTGCAAAAGAAGCCTCATCCTGATAAGAGACACCGACCGGCTTCTCATCAACACCCGGAAGCCAGACCATGAGGAACTGGCCGGGAGATGCCTCGATATGATGACGGAAATAAAATGTCTTGACCCCTTCAGCCTCCTCGACTATCCTGCTTATCCTCAATGAGACAGGCTTATTCATGAGCACCACCCACAAGCTGATTCACGTCTGAATAACCATTCTTCTGCATGAAATCCTTAAGCTCCCCGACAGAAGTCCTGAAAACATCAACCCCCCTGTACCAGACAGCAGACCCTATGCCCACTGCATTCGCGCCTGCAAGAAGCATCTCGACAATATCATTGCCGGAAGATATCCCGCCCACACCGATTATGGGCACATCAACAACCTTCCTTATGTCATAGACGCAGCGCACTGCAATCGGTTTGATAGCCGGACCTGACAAGCCTCCCACAATGTTCGCAAGAACAGGCTTCCTTGAGACAGGATCTATCAGCATGCCTGGGCCCACAGTGTTTATTGCTGTTATGCCATCAGCCCCTCCGGCGACAGCAGCGATAGCAGCGTTCTTTATGTCAGGGACATTAGGGCTCAGCTTCACAAATACAGGGCAATGCACATTATCCTTGACAATCTGGGTGACCTTCTGCAAGGCCACGAGATCCATGCAGAACATCCTGCCGAATTCAGACTCGACATTAGGGCAGGAAACATTCACCTCGACCATGTGGGGGCCTGCTTCGCCGATTATCCTGGCAACCTCACCATACTCATCAACAGTCCTCCCGAATATCGATGCAAATACCGGGACAGAGCATCGCGCCCTGGCCTCGACAATCTCACCTGCACCTGCACGGGCGCCAGGATTCGACAGGCCGACTGCATTTATGATGCCCGCAGGGAATTCAATAACTGTAGGATTAGGATGCCCTTTCCTCGGTTCAAGGCCTATGGATTTAGTGGTCAGGGCGCCAGCGCCGTTCTGCTCGCAGAACTTCAGAGATGAAGGAGTCACGCCCATTATCCCAGAGGCCAGTACAGTCGGGTTTTCCAGTTCAATATTATGCAGCTTAACTGAAACATCTATTCTCGCCACCCCCTTGATGAAATCACGAAAATAAAATCATTAACTGATCAAATGATAAAAATAAAATTATCAAATGATTAAAGGATACAAATAGTAAAAATTAAAAAAAATCCCAAAACTCAATGCCTGCCCATGCAGCAACAGACACCTGTAAGATTCAGCAAGAGCAGTATTGCAGCAGCGATGGTTATGGCCCAATGGGTCCAAGCGCCGCTCATCCAAGTGAAGATTATCACAAGCAATGCAAGAACTGCTGAGCAATAACACGGCCCTCTTGAGCAAGCGCATGCTGACGCAGCAGATACAGCCGGTGCTGTCTTTTTAGCTTTGGTTGTCTTTTTCTTTGCCATGATCCCACCTCTCCAATCCAAATTCCTTATCGACTTTCGATGCATACTCCAAGACCCTCTCCTTGACTGTGGACAGGAGATATGTCTCGATCCTGGTCGCAAAAATATTGCTCAGTGAATCAAATTCAGTGATGCGATAATTGTTCTTGACCTTCTCAACAAGATGCATCTCTCGCAGCCTCTTGATCTGTCTCCTGATATTCGATGACGCAGTGCCATTGACTGAGAGATTATTATGCTTCCTGAGCCCTATCACCTTATCCCGTATCTCTTCAGAACCCATAAGGACCTTATCCCTCCCACTGCTGAGGATCACATAGACCACATCAACAACAATATCCCTGGAATCACCAGGCTGGAGAAGACCGAAAGAGAGGCAGAGCTTCCTGACAAGCTCCCTGTCAGTCAGGTCAAAAGGCCTCTCATACCTTCTCAAAGTAATTTCAGAAATAGGAGCATCCTTGCTTCTCTTAGTGATTTTGCTGACACCCATTTTCCCAACCCTTTTTCTAAAAACTTTTAAGCGTTTTTGTATATAAATGTATTGATTCCCAGCCAAAATATTTAAAAGGCAAACCTTCCGGAGCCATGGTTGAGGTGGTTTGATGATCAAAGTGAACCTTTTGATATTAGACATATTAAAGCCCCACCAGCCAAATATCCTGGAATTCGGGAAGGAGATAATCAACAGCATGGAAGGGGTCTCCATAAACCTGCGAGTGGTCGAGATAGATGAGAAGACAGAATCTGTTGAGCTTGTAGCGGTCGGAGACATTGATTTTGAAGAGCTCAAGAAGCACATAGAATCCCTCGGAGCAAGCATCCACAGCATCGATGAAGTCTCTGTCGGCAGAGAGATGATCAATTCTCAGAAGTACCTCAATGTAGGAAAATGAATCCCAGCTCATACCTGAAGCTCACAAAGAGCCATGAGATAGCAAGAAGATATTTTGTCACGAACGGATTCGACGGCACAATATCAATACTCGGCATACTTGCCGGCAGCTTCTTCGCAGGCATGAGGGATCCGAGACTGGTGCTGGTTGCAGGGCTGAGCGTTGCCCTCGCACTCGGCATATCCGGCTTCGCCAGCACCTACCTCAGCGAGGATGCAGAGAAGAAATCAGAGCTCAGGAAGATAGAGAGAGCCATGCTCAAGAAGCTGAGGAAGACAAACCAGGGCAAGGCTGCAAGATGGAGCGCGATCTTCACATCTTTCATCAGCGGGATATCACCTCTTGCACTGTCGATGCTGATACTCCTTCCTTTCATATTGCATGATCTTGTCGGCAGCATAACAACAATGTACTACCTGTCATTCACGCTTGTATTCCTTGTCCTTTCCGGACTTGGCTATTATGTCGGGAGGATAAGCAAGGACGGGGTGCTGAAATATATGATAAGGACCCTTCTTGTCGGCGGGCTGACTGCAGTGCTGCTCTACTTTGTCGGCGGGTTTTTCTAGAGCGGTTCTGCATGCAGATAAAATTCTGAAGATTTCACAACCCTGACATCAATGAACATCCCAATCATATTCTCCTGGCTATTCTTTTGGATCATAACCTTTTGGATCATATCCTTCTGTATTATTATCTGCTTGTAAGCAAAGTTCCTTGCTATCCAAGTGTTGTTCTTGCCATGGCCTTCAACCAACACCCTTCCCTGCCAGCCGAGCCACTTCCTGTTCTCCTCTCCTGATATCCTGTGATGGATCTCACGCATCATCCTGCTCCTCTGCACACGCTTCCTATCAGATACAGGCTCCAGGGCTTCAGCTTCAGTGCCAGGCCTCAGCCAGAATTTTGAGATATGCATCACAGCGGGCCGGGTCCCCTCTACAAGGCTGATTGTATCCTGGAACTGCTGATCTGTTTCAGTCGGGAAACCGCAGATAATGTCAGTCGAGAAGGTCATGCCCGGAATCACTCTCTTGAATTCATTAATAATCCTCTTGTAATCTCCAACTGTGTATCTCCTTCTCATCGCTCTCAGGACAAAATCACTGCCGGATTGTATTGGACAATGCAGGAACTTGAAAATCTTCTCTCCCTTGAAAGCCCTGATAAGCTCCGGGAGGAATTGCATAAAATTATTGGGATTGCCCATACCAACCCTTACCATGAAGTCGCCTTCCAGATCGTTGATGTCATTGATGAGATCCGGAAGAAAATATTTTTCTGGGCGTCTGTCAAATCCATAGCAGCCTGTATCCTGGCTTGTGAGCCAGATCTCCCTGACACCTTCATTGATTGCCTGCTCTGCCTGCCGGATTATATCTTCCTTCTGGTAAGAATGAAGAATGCCACGCGCCTGCTTTGTCTTGCAGTATGAACATGAGTCAATGCAGCCTGCATTGATCGGGATTATCTCAATAATATTGTTATTCCTCATCTTCGGCAGATTGAGCCTCTGCGAGTGGACCCTGTCCAGCATTCTCACATTGCTGCCGTCAAGAGTCTGTGTGACAGCATCCACTACCCTATCAATCTGATAAGTCCCTATGCAAGAATGGCTACCTGCGGCACCTGGATCAGACTGCGGGATGCAGCCAGCAACAATGACCACTTTTCCTTCCTTCTCCAGCTCTTCCAGCTTTTTCCTGAAGAATGATTCAGTCGGGCCCTTTACTGTGCAGGTGTTGAATATGATGATGTCTGCATCTCTCTCATCACCGATGATCTCGTGATCAGCCTCCCTGAGCAGGCCCATCATCACCTCAGAATCTGAATGATTCATGCTGCAGCCCTGGGTTATGAAATGGATTTTTGCCATCTTGTATGTGATTTTAGAATCATTTTTATTTTCTTCTATCCACAATATTTATAAGTACTGACCCCATAATTCAAACAAGAGGTGAAATATTTGAACCTGATACTGTTCTTGGCTGGCGTATTCCTCCTGACATTCCTTGTGGGAAGGTTTCTCGAAAGGATAAGAATACCTTGGATATTCTCTTCTCTTCTCATAGGTCTCGCATTAGCTGCATATAACCCTTTCTCAGACATTACATCTTCATCATCATTCCTGTTCCTGGCAGAGCTAGGCATGTACTTCCTGTTGTTCATAATAGGCTTTGAACTGGAGATAAAGAATATCCTGAAGCAGGGAAGCTTCATATTCAAGACAACAGCGGCCATCATTGTCTTTGAGACGATTGTCGGAGCTGTACTCGTGCACTATATCTTCAGAACTCCCTGGATGATTGCAATACTTGTGGCCTCATCATTCGCAACAGTGGGAGAGGCAGTGCTCCTCCCAATATTGGATGAGTTCAAGCTGACAAAGACCAAGCTCGGGCAGGCCATTCTCGGCATAGGAGTGCTGGATGACATTGTGGAGATAGCTACAATAATCGTTGCAGCCATACTTGTCGGAAGATCGGTGGGGCATACCCACCTGACCATATGGGGAGACCTTTTCCTGCTTGGCTTGCTTTTTGGAGTAGTCTTCCTGTTGATAAGATACCACAAAAAACTGCCTTCATTCAAATTCAAGGATATTCCCTCATTCTTCCTCTTCATAATATTCTTCATCTTCCTTTTCATAGGAGTGGGGGCATTTGTCGAATCAGCTGCACTCGGTGCCCTGCTTGCCGGCATTGCATTGAGAAACATCGTGCCTAGAGAGAAGCTTAAATTCATAGATTCAGAGATAAGGACCATGTCTTATGGTTTCTTCGCACCAATATTCTTCGTGTGGGTCGGTCTCGATACAGATGTAGGTTATATACTGAAGTTTCCTTTGCTGATAGTGCTCCTAGTGCTGATGACAAACATGACCAAGATATTGGCCAGTTATTTCACAGGCAAGGCTGTCCTTGGCAAGAGAAAATCAATCATCCTGGGAATTGCCCTGACTGTAAAATTCAGCACAAGCATTGTCATCATCAAGTTCCTCTTCGACAGAGGATTGATACATTCTGAGCTTTATTCTGTCCTTATCGGCACCACAATAGCATTCAAATTCGTAGTGCCTATGCTCATGTCTTATCTTATCACCAAGTGGAAGATAGGGCCGAAGGCTTCTTGAAATCAGCAAGATTTATTAAGTAGAATCACCAGTAGCCTAAGAATGATTATCCAGCCAATAACTGCGGTGCTCATCTGCCTCATATCCGCCTATGTTTTCGCGGAATTCTTCAGACTATTGGGTCTGCCAAGGGTTGTAGGCCAAATAAGTGCAGGATTGTTTTTAGGCATAACTTTCAAATTCGTAACATTAAGCCAGCCATCAATAGACACCCTGACATTTCTCTCAGATCTGGGGATAATATTATTATTCTACTATGTGGGACTTGAGACCAACTTCAAGGCATTCTCCAGAAATATCAAGAGATCAATATTAATCTCATTGTTCAATACAACAATACCCTTCTTGACTGGCTTCCTCGTGATGCGATACCTATTTTATTTTGAGATGCTGCCAAGCATAATAATCGGAGTGAGCCTTTCAGTGAGCGCACAGTCAGTATCAATCGATATACTGGAAGAGATGAAGAAACTGAAATCCAAGCTCGGCAATCTTGTGATCAGCATAGGCGCAGTCGATGACATCATTGAACTTATCCTCGTGACATCGTTGCTTTCCATATTCCACTTCTCGATATCGAACCTGACCCTGTCAAGACTCTTGATAGATCTCCTCATATTCCTGTTCATCGTGGTCGCATCAAGGCTATGGTTCATACCACACACACTGAAGTACTTCGATAAGGAAAAATCAAGCACTGCAAGATTCATGGGCTCCATGATAATAGTCCTGCTGATCGCAAGCCTCTCAGAATTCCTGGGTTTCGGGTTGCTGATAGGGGCCATGATAGCCGGAATGATAGTGAGGCAGACAATCTTCAAAGAGGTCAATATACCAAATTGGGAGGAGCATGATATCGCAAAATCGACACATATAATCGCGTTCGGATTCTTGATACCATTGTTCTTCATATGGGTCGGATTCAACACAGACCTCACACTGATACAAGGAAATTTCCATCTAATACTTGCATTTATCCTGATTGCAGTATTAGGTACAGTCGGCGGGACAATAATAGGCACATTGCTTGGCAAGGGATCTTTCAAAGAAGGCCACATGCTCGGATGGGGGCTAAACCCAAAAGGGGATGTTGAGCTTGTCATAGCCACGATAGCGCTGAAAGCCTCTATAATCAGTCCGCAGATATTCACAGCAATAGTCATAATGTCCCTATTCACAACAATAATATCCCCTATCATATTCAAACAACTTGCTGCAAAGTACTAGATCTTTCACAATATTTTTAAAGGGATAATAATCTGACAGAATCAATGAAAGATATTATCGTAGCTAAGAACCTGAGCAAGAGCTTCAAGCATATCAAGGCGGTTGATGATATATCATTCAGCGTGAAGCCCGGAAAGATAGTGGCTTTCCTCGGACCGAACGGAGCCGGCAAGACCACCACAATAAAGATGCTCACCACACTTCTGAATCCGACTTCTGGGACATTAGAGATAGATGGCAATGATCCTGTGACAGAGAAGGATATCGTGAGAAAATCATTCGGGATAGTATTCCAGGACCCAAGCGTGGATGATGAGCTAACAGCATACGAGAACATGGAATTCCATGGAGTGCTGTATGGAGTTCCAAAGAAGGAAAGAGCTGAAAGGATCAAATACCTGCTCTCTATCGTAGACCTCTGGGACAGGAAAGATGATTTTGTGAAGACATTCTCCGGCGGGATGAAAAGGAGGCTTGAGATCGCTCGCGGGCTTATCCATCATCCGAAGATATTATTCCTCGATGAGCCTACATTAGGGCTTGATCCGCAGACAAGAGAGAACATCTGGGAGCATATCCTTGAACTGAACAAGAAAGAAGGCATGACCATCTTCTTCACAACACATTACATGCCTGAGGCAGAGAAGGCAGCTGATGAGATAATCATCATAGACCATGGAAGGATAATGAAGAAAGGATCCCTCCAGAAGCTCAAGAAATCAACAAAATCAAGATCACTGGAAGAGGCTTTCCTGAAGATAACAGGGAAGACGATACGAGAGGACCATGCCTCAAAACTCGACAGGATGAGGCTAGTGAGAAGAATAAGGAGGAGATGATGCAAGTTATCTATATACTCTGGCTCAGGCAGATCAAAAGATACTGGCGTTCAAAGCCAAGGATAATCGGATCACTTGGACAGCCACTGCTTTTCCTTGTAGCACTGGGATTCGGATTCGGGCCGATATACCAGAGAGCAGGAGGAGGGGATTACATACAATTCCTTGCTCCTGGAGTGATAGCGATGAGCATACTGTTCACATCAATGTTCAATGGGATAGAAGTGATCTGGGACAGGCAGTTCGGATTCCTGAAAGAGACTCTTGTTGCACCGATATCAAGAGTGAAGATAATGTTCGGAAGAACATTAGGGGGAGCAACTGTGGCCACAGTGCAGGGCATAATAGTATTCCTCATGAGCATGATTGTCGGTTTCAGGCCAGCCAACTGGATGCATCTCCCGCTGGCTTTCTTATTCATGTTCCTGATAGCCATGCTCTTCACCTCATTAGGCACAGCAATAGCATCAAAGCTCGAGGACATGCACGGCTTCCAGCTAATCATGAACTTCCTGATAATGCCCATATTCTTTCTCTCAGGAGCGCTGTTCCCCTTGGAAGGCCTGCCGAAGGTGATTGACACCATCACGATATTCAACCCATTGACATATGGGGTGGATGCACTGAGATATTCATTTACCGGGGTGGCTCACCTAGGTGTGATAACAGATCTCTCTGTTGTTGGAGGGGTAGCATTAGTCGTCGGCCTGATAGGAGCATACTTGTTCTCGAAGATAGAAATATAAAAAAATCATATTTTTTTCGGCCTGGAGATAATGAATTTCAGCAGAATAAATATGAATATCAGAATTGCAGGAATCCAAGTAAGTGCAACAAAAGGTTCAATTATGAGCTCTTCCAGCAAATGATTAACATGAATATGGAATTTCCATAATACTGCAAATACTAATTCCAGTATTATAAATGCAATGTAAAAAGTAGTCCTCGGATCACTTCTTTGATAATTCATCTCTAATCTGTATATGCAATACAAAGAGGACACCCCAAATATTATTGACAATAGTATCAATAATATGAGTAATACAATATTTGGCGATAGACCTGATAATAGGACAGTAAACGCAGAAATAACAACTATCAGAATTAAGGAAAATACAGAAATATTAAATGCCTTGTCTTTATCCATTGTTTACATCTCAAATATCAAAAATGGGTTAAAAATCATAACCCTAAAAACTTCAACAGCCCATGCACTACAAATGCCGGCCAGACAATCGCCTTCAGGAAACCGAGAACTCCGTTCCAGAAGCCTGTCGCTGTTGAGATATAATATACTGCAGCGCCGATGAAACCAAGACCATAGAATGCGCCAGTGCATCCGTTCATGCTGCACCTGCTGTCTGTTGCACACATATCCATCCCGGGTTTAGTATCCTTTATGGTACCCTTTTTTGCTGCCTTTCTTGCCAATAATATCACCTCAGGAAAGATCATAGACTATGTATTTAAATATATTATGGTGCACCCCTCTAAACATGCCCTGATGGATATATTATACAACACAAAGGATTAAATAATCAATACCCCACAGAGGATGCATGAGAATACTATTGGTGTCATTGACAAAGGATTTCCTTAGAGCTGCAAAGCCGCACAAGCCAAAAGGCACAATCTTCTTGAGATTCCCATCACTTGCACTGGCGAACATCGCTGCCCTCACCCCAAAAGAGGATAGGATAATTGTTGCTGATGAGCAGATCTCTCCTATAAATTATGATATTGAAGTTGACTTGGTCGCAATCTCAGTCAATACATCGATTGCAGAAAGAGCCTATGAGATCGCTGATAGATTCAGAAAAAAAGGAGTCAAGGTTGTTTTTGGCGGGTTACATCCCAGTCTGATGCCAGACGAATCCCTGAAGCATGCAGATTCCATCATCATAGGAGATGCAGACGGCATGTGGGAGAAGATGCTGAAGGACCTCAAGGCAGGCAAGCTCAAGAAGAGATATATAAATGACCAGAAAAGAGACCTAGGATATCTGCCAATCCCCAAATGGGAGATATTCAAAGGCATGGGCTATGTCAACACCAACTTTGTCGAGACATCAAGAGGATGCCCGCATCACTGCAGGTTCTGCTCAACATCACCATTCTATCATCACAGGCACAGGACAAGACCGATACAGGATGTGATCCGGGACATAAATAATGTGAAATCCTTCCCGAAAAAGTTCATCTTCTTTGTGGACGACAACATAATCGGGGACCGGGAGTATGCAAAAAAGCTCTTCAAGGCACTTATCCCGCTCAAGATATACTGGATCAGCCAGGCTACAGCGGATATAGGAGAAGATGAAGAGCTTGTCAGACTGGCAGCAAAAAGCGGCTGCTTCGGGCTGTTCCTCGGATTCGAATCAATATCAAAAGCCAATCTCGACGACATGGGAAAAGGGCATAACCACATCGCAAAGTACAAGAAAAGCATCGCGACACTGCACAAGCATGGCATCGGGATCGAAGCAGGATTCATATTCGGGTTCGACAAGGATGACAGGACAGTGTTCAGGCACACCCTTGATTTCCTGAATGATACAAAGACAGACTCATTCCTTGCCATCTATCTTACCCCTATTCCAGGCACAGTGATGCACAAGGAATTCCGGAAACAGAAAAGGATAATATCTGATGATTATCCCAAGTATGATTTCAGGCATATAGTATTCAAGCCGAAGAACATGACAGCACAGGAAGTGTATGATGGTGTGAGCTGGATAACAAGAAGATTCTATTCAAAGAAAGCAGTCATCAGGAGGCTGTTCTACAGATCAGGCAGCTTCCTCTCAAGACCCTCAATCAGGAGGCTGCTTGGGGTGATAGGCCTGGTTGCCATCAGCGTCGGCTTCAGGAAAAGGATAAAAGACCTATCCAAAGACGGCACATTCCCCAGATCATTCCGGAATATTTAAATAATAGCCTGTCCTTGGGTATTGCATGGCAGACAAAGAGGGGTTCTTCAAAGCACTGTTCTTGGTGGCTGCAATATATGATGTGATATTGGGGCTATTGTTCTTCTTTTTCTACAAGCCAGCCTACGCATACTTCAACATCACACTCCCAGTATATCCGATGTACCTGCAGATGGCAGCAGCGTTCGTCATAGCAATGGGAGTCGGTTATTACTTTGTCTTCAGAAACCTCTACAGGAACATCGACCTTGTGAAGCTCGGCATCGTCTACAAATTCGTGTACAGCGGATTGACAGGCTACTTCTATTTTGCAGACCTTGCCAATGTGACCTTCTTCTGGTTCGCAATAATCGACGCAATATTCCTGCTCTTGTTTGTGTGGTTCCTGGTGCATGCCAGCAAAGACGGCAGATACTCAAAATGGAAATAGGGAAGAAAAATATATCTTTTGGATGGATCTGGATCCTAGTCGGACTCATTGTCGGAGCAGTCATGGGGATGTGGGCATTCAACGGGCCGATTATCTCTCCTGTCGGGGATTACACAGCGCTTCCCAGAAGGATGCTGCGGCTATCTCACATCGCCTTTGTTGCGCTTGCAATCATCAACATACTGTATGGGTATGAGATTGATAAAGTAAAGCTCAAAGAAAAGATTAAAAGGATAGGCTCAATATGCATGATCATCGGAGCTGTCCTGATGCCACTGTTTCTGATTGCTGCAGTGTTCTTTGAGCCACTTAAATACCTGACAATGATCCCGGCAACACTTGTGATCCTCGCTGTGGCGATCATGGCTGTCGGACAAGTGAAATGAGTCCACTATCTTCTCTTCTTGGACCAGCCAATAAGAAACAGAATCCCTATGAGGAAGGCAATCCCTGATATCTGTATGGCCCATGCCAGATAGTACCACTCAAAGCCTGACTTGATAGAAGTGATCAAAAGCAAAGTGATATAGATAATTCCTGCTAATATAAACGCAATTCCTCCCACAATCTCGTGCTTCCAGGATATCAACAACACAATCAATAAGATAAATACTGGGATATTATGCATGAATAATGCCAGGATTGTCTGCCAGAAACCTGCACTCATCCCAAATACATCCAATGACATGAGAGCTAGGAATATGATGAATAAAATTGATAAAATCCTCGGTGTCCAGTAAATGAATTTGGATGTCTTCTTCATGTTAGATTCAGTCTCCAGATATAGAAGTTCAGGACTGCAGCAAAAGAGACCCAGAGGATGTAGGGCACTAATAATAATGATGCTGTCCTTGAGATGGGGTAGAAAGAGATTATTGATGCCAGGATGAATATCCAAAGGATTATTATTTCTATAAAGGCATAAAAAGGCGACTGGAGCCCGAAGAAGAGGATGGACCACAATGTGTTGAGGACAAGCTGGATCCCGAAGATGATGATCGCTATCTTGGCAGCCTTTGTGCTCAGGCCAAGATTCCAGATAAGATAAAGGGAGATGCCCATCATGACAAACAATGTAATCCAGACAGGGCCGAATATCCAGTTAGGAGGATTGAATGCTGGTTTCTTGATTGCTGCATACCAAGTCGGGATTGAAGATGAAGTGAAGATAGAGCCTATAATGCCAGCAAGCTGGCATACTACAAGTGAGATTATGAGCTTTGTCCAGTTCATAGAAGGCAATAATCATGCTGGGTATATAAATTTAGTGATGCAGGAGACTGATATTACCCCCATAGATATTATCAGTCTTTTATTCATTTTGGGCACATATCCATCATGGACCTGCTTGATAACAGCAGAGTGTTGCTTATGATTGCTGTAAAATGAAATTTTTGAATTGCTAAAAACAAAAAAAAGAGGGGGATTTTACTAAAAAGATTTATATATGAATTGTTGCAATTAAATTATATAATGAATAATACAGAACCACTTCCTTTTTACAAAGAACCATTATATTATACTGGATTAGTTGCTCTTATCGGAATCGGTTTAGTTATTTATTCTATTGTTGGAAATAATGTTTCTTCAAATCTAATGGTTCCTTCCGTCGTTGTAGCTTTTATTTTTGGAGCAGCAACATATTTTATGTGGAACACAAGATGTCCGCATTGTAAAAGACCTTTCTCTAAAAAAGAACAAAGAGAATGGGAAGAAGATTTAGGTATTAAAAAAGAACCATATAGATATTATTCAAAAGTTTACAAGTATTCTGATGGAACAACTGAAAATGTTCCTGGAAGTGAAAAAACAATAATGCGAGATAGAAAGTATGATAAGCATTATTATATATGTAAAAAATGTGAATATGGCTCTGATAAAGAGTGGAACGAAGAAAAAGGTCAATGGTTAGGAGAAGCACCAAAACCCCAATACATTAAGAAAAAAGGAAGTTCGATGAATTTAGGATTTGATGACGAAAAGGAATCAAATAGAAAAGTTAGAGTTCCAATAAAGAAGAGTGTTCAAAGAGAATTATTTAATAGGGCAGACAATGCTTGTCAGTTATGTGGAGAAAATAAAAGACAATTACACATTCATCACATAGATAAAAATCCATCAAATAATAGCAAGAGTAATTTAATTGTGGTTTGTGCAGGTTGTCATTCTATTGCTGAATCTTTGACAAAAATACAACTTCAAAATTCTGCACAAAAACCTTATAGAAAATCTAAAACAATCAACATATACAAGTAAAATCCCCCTCTTAGTTCTTCGAACATTTACACTCACTTCGTTCGAAATTTATATACGCAATTCAAAAACTCAATGGGACATTGCACTTTGGGACTTCGTCCACACCCTCATTTAACAGCACCCGATGTTATATTAATTGACCCGAGCCGATAGGCGAGAGCACAGCGAGGTCGAAGCGAAGCCGAAGAAGTTATTTTTAAGTGTGCGTTATCTTATAGGATTAAATTTTATTGAATCAAAACCAGAACCATATTGACCATAATTTATTCCAAATTGATAATTCCAAGGATCAAGATAAATCTTTTTTTTATCTGAAACTTTAATTTCCAAATATCGGTGTGGTGCAATATACCAAGAATTAGTTAATTTAATTTGAATATCTTTATCATTAAAAAGACCGCTTTTTACTGCCATAATTCTCAACAAATAATTCATAGTAGTGCAATGCATATATCCTTTTGTTTGAATTATTTTATTAAGGTCTTTTTGATATAATCTAGAAAATTTACAAAATAAATTAATTCTACTTCCACCCCAATTATTTACAATGTAATAAAAAGACTTTTTCAAAAATTCTTCCTTGTCTTTTGATTTGGAAAATTCCTTAATTTTGTCATCAAGTTCTTTTGGAATTTTACTTGGAATCGGAATTTTTTTGAATAAATTTGGAATCATATTAATTCTTAAATGTCTCTGGTTAATAAATCTTCTGCTAGCACACTAAAAAATAATTGAGTTTAATCACTGTCAAGTTCCCCGAGCGAAGCGAGAGGACAGCGTGGTCGAAGCGAAGCCGAAGAAGCTGAAAAAGTGCGCCGTCATTGAGCTATCACTGTACCATGCCATATTTCTTATTCTTTGCAGTCATCTTAAGAAAATATTCCAGTCTCTTCTTAAAAAGTCCAGGGCGAGTTCTGGCTCCTTCTATCCATTCAATACGAATACGTTTGTATGACTCAGGGAATCTCCGGAAGTTCTCCCAAGTCTTTTTGTCTTCCTTTAATAATCTTAGAATATCTGCTTTGATTATACATTTTGAATCTTTCAAAGAATCATCAAACACGTGTTCAACAGCATTGAGACCATCAACTGTCATTTTTTTTTGTTTGATAAGCCTATGGATGCGTTCCTTGTTCATTTGTGAAAGCACACTATTCGGTTTTCTTGGAGAAAATCTTTGTGCAAATTTTTCTTTGTCTATGCTTTTTTGGATACTATCTATCCAGCCATAGCAAAGTGCCTCTTCAACAGCATCATTGTAAGGAATCCTTTTCTTGCCAGACGATTTCCTATAATAAATGAGCCAGATCTCTTTTTCTTTATTATGGTTAGCGAGCCATGAACGCCATTTTTTTCTATCAGTCACATACAGTGTTTTTCCTAACTCCATGTTATCTTAAGAGGTTATCACATATATAAAACATTCGGCGCACTTTTTCAATTGCAATCAATCACTGTTCTCTCCTTTTAGGGATTGATTTTTAATACGATGCCGAAGGCAATATTTCAGAGTTGAGGAGCCAGCCATAATTAGATACAACCTAATAATCTTACAACATCTCCGTTTTCACTTACATCAAAAACAGTCTGAATTCTCCACTTTTGATCATCTTCTGAAAACCAAGAAGCAGTTACTTTCCAATACTTTGTTCCTTCATACAGACCGTGAACTGTTGCATTCTCAAATCTCCAGTTATTACCATATCCAAAAATGTCTTCATCATTATCCTTGGCCCAAGAGATATAGTTGTTGAATACTTGCTCAACATCTTTGTCTTTACTTACGACAATTTCTGAATCATAATCCACCCGAACACCCACAATACATTCGGTTATTTCAGAAAAATCTTCACCAATCGGCGGGATATCCCATTTTTCCTTCTGCATACAACCAACAATCAAGAGTAAACATAATATGGCAACAATCCCAATAAATGGATATTTATTTTTCATCATAAGTATTGTAAAGACAGGATTTTATAAATGTATTGATAAAGTCAAATTGAGTTAAAGATAAAGGCCGGGCTCCTGGATTGAATATCATTCCTGTTCTTCTTTTTCCATAAGAAAGTGTGGAAAATTGCGTCCGCAGAGTCGGAAAAGAGGGCGTTCTATCAAGCGAACAAAGTGAGCAATCAAGACACAGAATCAAAGGGCAATTTCTATTTTTGTGCTTTAGAATTCTTCCAAATGAATTCAAACTGGGATTTTTCAGTATCAACTATGTCTTTATTTTCAATCATTACACCTATTATATTATCTGCTTTCATTGTCATTATTGCTATTTTGTTATTATATATGAAATTAGAGGTAGTTATCTTGAAATTAGCTGGTAAAAATCTCACTTCACGCAATGCTTCTTTTCCAGTTCTTTTATAATAAATCATTTTAGCTGTTTTTTGGTTCAAGATTCTTGTTTTAATTTTGTTCTCAATTCTTTTTTTAATCCAATGAGGGAAATAGAATTGTAAGGTCTCAAGAATATCTGCTGAGCTTAACTGCAATAATTCTCTTGGTTTATCTTTAATAATCATATCAAGAATTGTCTTCAATCCTGTTTTTCCTTCATAAACTGTTATTTCTGGTTTTTCCATAACAGACATCTTCATATCTATCAAATCAGGCAAGATTGATTCAATTTTGGTTTTCTTTTCTTCTAAAATATTAATTAATTCACTGGGATCAACAGCTTCAAAATACTTAATACCAGATTTGATAACATGACTAACTAATCCTTTTTCTATTAATGATCTTAACACAGCATAAGTTGTTTCTCTCAGAATATTTGCTTTTTTTGCGATTTCATTAACTTTTGAGGTGCCTATCTTTAAATTTGCCAAATATACTCTTGTCTCTTTTTCTGTCAGTCCAAAATCCTCTAAATTATTTATTATCTTAGGTTCTTCCATACTTTTTGATAATATTTGCTTGTATTTAAGTCTTTCTATTTTGTAGTAAATTATTTACAACAAATATTAATATACCTGTATATGTTATTCATATTAGGTAATAAAAATGAAAATTCCAAAAAACACAAGGGTATTCATATTTGAAGGAATAAGTGGTGCAGGTAAAAGCACGATAAAGAAAGAACTTTATGATCATTTCAGAGATAAAAATATCTATACATTTACAGATGAACAGCTGTTATTTAACTATACCCACGTTCATATACCAAACGTATCAGAGATTAGATTAAGATTTTATCAAGTTTTTTTAGATTATGTTAATGATACCTTAAAAAAAGATTCAAACGCAATATTCATACTAGAAAGATTTCATATTTCAGCAAGAGTATTAGAATGGGAATTTAATAAAGATTTTGAAGAAAATTATTCTAAAGTTATTTCAAAATTGAAGAAGCTTCCCTGTCATGTCATTGTACCTGTTTTAGAAGAATCTGAGATTGAAGAAAAATCTGCTCATAAAGAGAGATTCAAAGATAGTTTTCTGGATTTTCAATGGAGATTGTATTTAGAGGAAAAAATGAAATTAAGAGGTTTTCCAAATATTGAATCTTTGTACATAGATGAACAAAGAAAAGTTTTGGCTGCTATAAAAGAGCAAGATATACCCCATTCAATAATAAAATGAAATCTGCAAGTGAATTCTGGAAAGAGCATTTAGGAGCAAGTTTTGAACCAGATTATAGTCTAGTAGGCAAGAAGAAAACATTAGATGGCATTTTAGGAGTTCTTGCAAGCGCATCTAAAAGATTTGGTAGCTTTGTTATTGTAGGAGATAGCTGGGGAGATGGCATTGTGTTAAACAATCCCCAAGATTTTGACGTTTATGTATTAGGTTATGGAAATCAATGGGAAGGAGAATATGATGAAAGATTGATAAAAGTTAATGATGATAATGTTGGAACAGAATTTGACAGATTAAAAGAGGAAAAGGGTTTAGAAGATGTTTTATTTCTATTTGATGCTGATGAAACTTTAATACATAGCGAGCAGATTGTATCTAAAGCTTATGAAAATGCATATAGAAAAGCTTGCAATTATTTTGAAATTGAAGAGATCTATTCAGGTACTCAACTTTTCTCAATATTGGATGATTTAAACATGGGTCTTTCAAAGAATCGAGAAACTCCAATCTTGATGGCTGTCCTTGGATCGTATCTTGGACTTGAGTATAATGAATTAATGAAAGACCTGAATGGAAAATCTGTAACTGATTATCTAAAGGAAGCTGCTCCTAGAATTAAAAATGATACATTGCGTGAAGTGGTTGAAGTGGCTAATGGAATAATGACAAATGCTAGTGAGAAATTTAACTTATGGTCTTTACCATATATTGGAAATTATTTTAAAGAATTCAGAGAGGAAATTGCTCAAGAAACAAATGTAGAGAATTTAGAACCTCATCTAAACCAACCTCTTGTATCTCAATTTAGGATTATATTTGAGAAAAATCCCAGTTTTAGAGCAGGCTTGTACACACTAAGTCCATATTATTCTTGGTTAGAATAGAAATTGCCCCTTCTATTTTTAGGACTTCAAATTTATTGAACTTAATTATTGATATGCTAATATGTTGTGTTTGGAAGGCTGATTTCTTCTTGTTAGTGCAATATATGATTGTGGATAATCCGGGTGATCTGCAAAGATAGTTCTGGGAGGGTTATCTGAAGATTGATTCTTCTGCTGGAGATGCAAAGCTTTCGAGAACTTGACAAATCTTTCAAGGATATGTGCAAAAGGCATTTATTGCTTGCGAACAGATAGAAATCTATGCTTAGATTGATAAGGGACACAGAAAGATTTATATATCAATTGATATACAAGGGATCTATGATAGAGAATGCCAGATCACCCACACTGAGGACTGTCAAGATGATTGAAGAGACCATAGAGAGATACAGCGGAGAGCTTAACAGAAGGCAATTGTGGGAGAAGCTGCCAAAGAAAGTCATGTGGCAGACATACCTTGAAGCCATCAATCATCTCCAGAAGAGCTTCAGGATAGGGATTGACCGCAATGGGACCATCGGCTGGATCTGGAACCCGAAGCTCGCAGAAAGAACCCTATCTAGACCCGATCTACGGGCAAGATGAAATCAAGAATATATTTCGCGACCAAAAGACTGAAGTCAGAATTTCTCGGACTGAAAGATGACAAGATCAAGGACTGGATAAACAGGGCCTTGGATAATATCTCTGATGATGCCTTCATCGGAGTCCATATAGGCAAAAGGAAGATACCAAAGACATACATCAAGAGATATGGAATCACTAACCTCTGGAAATATGACCTCCCGCAAGGCTATCGATTGCTTTACTCGATAACTGGCTCTGATCCAGCACCTATTGCAATCATCATATCATGGATGAACCACAAAGAATATGAGAGGATCTTCAAGTATTAGAGAAATCCATGAGCATCTTCTGGCGCTTGCCATCAAAAGAGATGATAGGTTTTTGCGAGGTTAAACACACTATGCGCGAAGCACCGAACCCCTGTTTTCGTAATTTAGAACTTAAACACAATTGAGCTTAACAAACATCAGGAGAGCGACTGCCCGCAATGCCCCCGAACCGCACTAAAAAAAGCATTCTGACCCAAAGCCGATGCTTCCCGCACAGAGCCATAATCCAAGAAAAATTTATATATCCAGCATTGAAAAATACAACACATGAAAGTAATACATACTCTGATCATCTTGTCAACCATCATATCAATGGTCCTTTCAATGGCCATCCTCTATGGATGCCAGCCAAGTGAAGTGATCCCTGCCCAAAAAATCATAAAATGCTCAAGACTGGCTGATTCCTATTCACCCTGCCCAGAAGGATATTTCTGCTATGAAAGCATTGCAGGAGGAAACAGCCCCGCAGGACAAGTGCCACAGGAAAGCATAGGCGGGGACAAAATCTGCCACAAGATATGCACAACTGACTCTGACTGCGATGGCAGATGCAGAACAGTCGATATACTGACAGATGATTACAGTGAGAAATACCAACTATGCTTTGAATCCTGACATACTGGCCAGCTTCTTTGGATCAGACAATACCAATGCTTAGCCATGATTTAATCACTTGCATGTGAATACCTTCCTGGTATCAGTATTAAATACTGAATCCTGATGACATGACCGAATGACACTGCTTGGAAGGCTCACAAACCGGAATCCGCTGGACATATTGGGAGAAGGAAGCGAAGAGCTCCAGAAGATATACAAGAAATTCCCTGCACTGAAGGAGCTGGCATGCTCCAGCTTCTACTTCGGGCTGTTCCGCGGCCTGATGGAGCTTTCAGTGGCGACGAAGCTGTACATGAACATGCCGGAGACAGGGATCCTCAGCATGCTGACAGGAATATCATTCGATGTGCCAGGCAATTATTTCGGAGAAGTGAAAGGCAATGAGTTCCTCAATGAGAACGCAATCCCGATCAACCCTAGCTACAGGGTCTCGAAGCTGAAGGAGAAGCACTGCGGCTTCCTGAAATCAGGCGGGCTCGAGAGCAGGATAAGGCTCGAAGAGCATCTCAGGAAGAATCATTTCAAGAGCGACAAGGAATTCGAATCAAGATACCTGCAGAAATATGACTCTATCGCAAAAGCACTGAAGACCGACCCGCCGGAAAAGAGAACCAACAGCATCGCAGGCATACTCTTCGGAAGGTCCCAGGCACCTGAAAAGGATGCGACGCTGAATGAACTGCTTCATGAATTCTCATCATCAACCCTTGACCCCAATGCAGTGGATGCCGGAATGAAAGATCTCTACGGGCAGATCTCGGCAATACCCCCAAATATACCGACATCAAGCAGGCTCTGGACAAGAGGGAGATATATGGACCTTGTCAGGGCGCTCAAGAGCGTGATCCAGCACGGGTACTATGAAGAGATGGATGTAGAGCTCAGTATCCTGAAAGATGCCAAAGACTCCATAAAGGGGATCCGTGAAGGCAAGAAACCCAGGAAAGAGGACATCGAGCACATCATCAGGCTTTCAAAAGAATATCTTGCATTCGCACTCACGAGCCAGAAGTACTCCCACGACGAAAGCATGGAATTGCAGACCGAGGGCATCTCCACAGACGAGAAGACCCGCGCCATGAAGAGGCTGCTGAAACGGGCTTCCTCAGGAGAGATAGCCGGATCGGATCTTGATGAGCTGTCCTTGTACATAACAGCAAGGGAGAACGCCATAAGGAAAGCAGGAGTCTCTGAAAGGAGGATCTACTGCTCTGCGAGCGACGCTGTCAGGAAGTTCATCGAGGAGCCCCTGAATGACCACACGAGGAGCATCAACAGGGAAGAGATGAAGCAGATAATGGACATATGCTTCAGCGAGGCGAGGAGAGTGACGAAATATGAGATAGGATCGCATGCCCTGCTGTTCGGCATGCTCGGAGCAAGCATATGGAACCCATTGCTCTTCGGAGGCAGGGCAGCCAACATCTTCGGATGGGGCCTGCCGATAGCGGCAAGGTCATTTGTCGACAGCTACTGCTCGACAAAAGGGGGGAGGGTGCTGACGAACGCCCTTACGCAGATATTCTTCGACGCATTCAAGAAAGAGGGCATAAACACCGGCAGCGTGATGAATGAATATGACTCCCTTGTGTCCCAGGCATACCACAGGGGATACATGTTCTCGATGGGCAGCTCATTGGCCGTGAACTATTTCGCGACCCTGGCCAACAGGATGGAAGCACTGTACATACCTATCGGGGCTGCAACAATATTCTTTGCCCTGGCATACAGCAAATGGTACTCGAGCATACGGAACCTGGAATCACAGATATACAGCAATGCAAGATTCATCGGATAGTGTCATCGGATCAGAATTTCAGGAGCCGCACACGACCCACTGGACAGGCTGACAATGGGTATTTATACCTGCTGAGCACTATAATCTGATGGCATTGATAGGTCTCAGAGGGTCGAACCACGACCTACTGCTGCGGGCATTCGAAAAAAGGAGCCTGATACTGGACTGCGCAAACTGTGCGAATCCGCATAGCCTGTTCCCTGAGATACCTTATGAGAAATTCCACGATGTATTTGTGCTGGAAGTCGAGATAATATACAAATTCAGGGACACTCTAAAGGAGATGGACCGGATAATGCAGAGCATCAGGGCAGAAAGACTCATTGTGACACCATTTGACAGACTGTTCTATTATGACGATGAGAAAGAGAGAGAAAATGTACTGGAACATGCATGGGAACTCATGAAAGGCATCTCAAAGAGATACGATGTTTATGTCGGGGTGAAAAAACAGGAGGATAACGCAAGAAGATACTGCGATAAGGTGATCTGATTTGGGGCACACAGTATGGAGCAACAGGATAGTCGTAGACATAATGCTGAATGAGCTGAAGAGCTTCGGCAAGGCGCTGCGCAAAGAGGACAGGGAGATATTCGAGAGACTCCTCAAGAAACCACTGAAGCACTTCGGCTCGATAACATATGCAAGCAGCATCCATGCTTGGGCGTTCATACTTATCTGCGTGATGCTTGAGCAGGAGAAGAGGATAAGAGATATCGAGGATAAACATGAGAGCATGGCTGATGGATGCATACAGGAGGAAGAACTCGATAGTATTATGGCTGAAGACACCTGAGAACATACAGATTGAGAGAGAATTCAAGACAGAGATATACCTGAACATACAAGAAGAATCCACAGAACTTCTCAGGAAAGAACGGATGCCCTATATTGTCGTTCAGAAGAAGACATACATGAGAGAATGGAAGAGCGTGTATTCCGTTCCTGTCTACAGGCTTGACCAATATGAAAGAATAGTGAGGTGGATAGAATACAAGACAAGGCACCGACTTCCGATGTACAATGCAGACATAGCGCCAGAACAGCACTATCTCTATGAGAATGACCTTCGTCCATGCAGTGCAGTGGAGATCAGCGGGTCAAGGATAACCCCATTGAAGACAGATGAGACAGCAGTGATGAAGGTCATGAGAGTGAAAGTCATCTCTTCAGGCGATGTCAGGCAGAGCACAGAGATGCAGGTCAAAGAGATAATAGCAGACAGGAACAGATACCAGGGGAAGGAAGAAGTGATACTGCATGAGTTCGCAGAATATTTCAAGAGAGAGGACCCGGATGTTGTTGTCATGCAATATGGATTCTCAAGGCTCCCCTATCTTGTGAAAAGGATGGAAGGGCATGGTATTGGATGCCCGTTCCACCGCTGGGACCCTAAAGAGATAAAATACAAAGGAGGGAAATCATTCTACAGCTACGGCAATGTCAGATACAGGGATTTTGCAGTCCGTCTTAATGGACGTTTCCTCATCGATACATCCTCCATGCTGGCAAGCGAATGCTCAGTGGACGGCATAGCAGAGCTGAGCTATCTCTCAGGAGTCCGCTTCCAGCAGATAGCATCGAGGAGCTTCGGAGCAGTTTTCCAGGGATCACTGGTGCGGCATATGATACAGCAAGGCATCCTGGTCCCATTCAAGGAGAAGCCAGTAGAGAAGCCGATGAGCATGTTCCAATTATTGAAGTCAGACAGGAGCGCACACACATATGACCCCAAGGTCGGGATGCACCATGATGTTGCAGAGATAGATTTCTCGTCGATGTTCCCATGGCTCATCTTCAACCATAATATAAGTGCAGAGACGATACTGTCAGACAAAGGGCCGTTCGACAAGGTGCCTGGCATACCAGTGAGAGTATCATTGCAGCACAAAGGATTTGTGCCACTTGCGATAAAACCACTGCTCGATCGCCGTATGGAATACAAGAAGAATCCGACACGGGTCAACAAGGAGAGAGCAGTAGGCCTGAAATGGGTGCTTGTGACAAGCTATGGCTACCTGCGCTTCAGGGAATTCAAGCTCGGAGTGGCAAGCTCCCACATGGCCATATGCGCGTATGCAAGAGAAGTGCTGCTCAAGGCAGCGAAGCTTGCAGAAGACAGGGGCTTTGAGATAGTGCATGGCATAATCGACTCGCTCTACATAAAGAAGAAAGGAGTGCAAGCTGATGAGGTCAAGGAGTTCTGCGAAGAGCTGCACCAGATAACAGGGATACCGATAAGCTTTGAGGGGATATTCAAGTGGATATGCTTCCTGCCGAGCGTGAATGACAATTATAGGCCAGTGCCCACAAGATTCTATGGAATATTCGACAATGGTGATGTGAAAGCAAGAGGGATCGAGGTGAGGCAGAGGAGCTGTCCGCTGATTGTGAAATATTTCCAGCAGAAGGTCCTGGAGAATATGGCAGGATGCGGGAATGAAGAGGAGATAAAGCAGATGATACCAGCATTCTACAGGATGCTCAGGAATACAGTGGACAGATTAGAAGAGCTTGATGCAGACTGGCTTGCAAGCTCAGTGTGTGCCGCGACATCTGACTACAAGCATGAGATAAGCCAGAAGAAAGCAGTCAGAGAGCTCAAGAAGAAAGGCATAAGAGTCATGCCAGGGCAGAAGATAAGCTACATCTATGGAAAACATGGGATAGTGCTTCCAGAAGATTATGACATGAATCCTGATGTCATGCAGTACAGGAGACTCCTGATCAGGGCACTATATTCAGTGCTGCAGGTGTTCGGCATAACAAAAGAAGAGATCCGAGAAGGTATCATGGATGAGATGCAGACAAGGATAATGTGCATCCCGATGAGAAAGGATTTCAAGAACAGGCGAGGATTATCAGAAAAAGAGCTGAGAAGGAGGCTTGAAAGGCATGGATGGCTTGTCTGGAGAGGGGACATGCTCGCTGCGATACGCACAAGAGAGCTGTATCCGAATGTCGAGAGAAAATATAAGATGCTGACTGATCTGCTTGAAAGGCATCACCCAGGCAGACTCGAAGAGCTACAGTACATATGCGCTGTGCATCATGGGATGCCAGATTTCCTCTGCTACAGGGATTGCAGGTTCAAATTCGTGGAATGCAAGCTCGAATATGAACCGCTGAGCGATGCGCAGAAGAGATGCATCCGGCGGCTGGAAGGGATGGGGTTCGGTGTCGAGATACATAAGCTTGTGCAGAAGACCAGAATGAATGAAGCGGTTTATGTTGGAGATGAGAAGGTCATTATCGAAAAACAATTACCACTTAGGACGTTTGCATGAGAACCTCACTTGGTGTAGCAACATTATTTTCATATATCAGACTACCATAAATTATTTAAGAAAGTATTAATTCCTAATGGATAGTAAAAAAAGAGTTCTGTGATAAAAAACTGCTATGGGGGTATTGAAATGAAAAAGTATCTAGTTTTTGCACTTGTGTTTTTGCTAAGCACTTTCGCTGTTTATGCCTTAAATTCAGCACAAAAATCAGATTCTGCACTGATACCTGGGACAGAGCATGTGACTGTACCAGCGCGATTCGACCTGTACCTGAATCAGGCAGCAATTCTTCATAACAATTGGATAAGCTTTGCCTATGTTGATGAGATTGCACAAGTAAAGGTTATCAGACTGAACCAGGGAGAATCAAAATCAGTGAAACCTGTCTTGATAGAAGTCAAGTACACTGATGGACCGACATTTAGCCCTGCGGACCCTATACACACCGAATATTTTTATATGGACATCGGCGACAGCGTGTATTTCAATGGAGTCGTACTGGACCTGACAGGGATAAGCAACACATGGAATGTTGAATTCTATGTGCACTATCCTGAATGGTAAACCCTATCTTTTCTCTTTTTTATTTTCTTTCTCTATTCCCGTGATACAAAATCTATTTAAGCCTCAGAGTCAAAGCTAAGGTCATGTGCGGCAGATTCATCTTGACAGTGGATATCGGAGAGATATTGAAGAGATTCAAGGTAGAGACAGATATCAGAACGAATCCCAGACATAATATTGCACCGACACAGAACATCCTCATAATCACTTCTCACGAGCCAAGCAAACTGAACATTGCCAGATGGGGGCTGATGCCATCATGGGCAAAGCACCCAATAATCAACACAAGAGAAGACAGCATCACAAAACCCCTGTACAAATCGCTCAATAGATGCCTGATCCCTGCAGACGGTTTCTTTGAATGGAAGAAGGTAGGAAGCAAGAAGATCCCCTATTTCATATCGCTCAAAGGGAAGAAGATCTTTGCTTTCGCAGGTCTATGCAATCAGGAAGCCTGTTCAATCATCACAACAGCAGCAAATCAATTGGTGAAACCTATCCATGACAGGATGCCGGCAATACTTGAACAGAAAGAAGAGAGAAGATGGCTTAAAGGGATGGACAAGGATCTGCTGAGACCCTATCCTTCTGACGAGATGCAATGCATACAGATAAGCGATCTTGTGAACTCACCGAAGAATGATAATCCTGAGGTCATCGCAGCCCAGAACCTGCTTAAATAGGGCCTCACAAACTTTATATACCTTAAAGACCACCATATCATCAGCCAATGAGGTGGGAACGATGATAACTCTGGGCAGTAATATCGAATTAGTTGGTTTCAAGGAAGTAGACCCTGGTTCTATGGTGATTGTTCGCAAGATGGTGGGCAATTATTTCAGGAGATTCACTGACACCAAAGGCGGGATTGAGAAACTTACACTGACGCTGAAGCCTGTCCATGCGCAGGATGAGAACAGCAAATTCGAGCTCAAAGGCAGGGTCGCCATGAGCGGCGCTGTCAAGGCCAGCGAAGCCACTGAGAAGAACCTTTTCTTTGCACTCGACAAGGTGCTCAGCAGGATAGAAGCACAACTATAACCCCGATCTATATGCCTGAAACCACAAAGAAGGAAGCTGTAGAGGGAATGAAAAGCGCAATCGAGGGCCTCATCAGCAGATACAATGAATGCGGCAGAGCTGACATAGACCTTCTCGACGAGGTAATAAACCGCCGCGTGCTTCTGAACAGCTGGGATGAACTGAGAGGCCCTGAGAGAGACGGGCATGAGCTAGGAAGGCAGATGATCATGCTGGCAGAATCAGTCGACAGGATACTCCAGGAAAACTATCCAGTCTTCTTCGGACCGCGTGCCGAGGAGGCAGAGCAATGCATACCCACAATAATCGACCTGACCAAAAGGTACTATGCAAGCGAGCGTACACTCACTGATTTCATCAGCAATGCAGAGACGGCATTCAATGGAGCCATAATGCAATATAGGAAAAGACTGGAATTCCTGACAGGATATCCTGACACTCTTGTGGAAAATGAGAGGGATATCATCATCACAGGCCTACATCAGCTGCTTGTCCTGGCGACAGAGATGAATAGTTTCTGGATTGAAAAATCCAATGGACAAGGGGTATCTGGAAAAAAACCATTTGACACCCAGCTCTATGAGATCATCGGATGCTTGAGAGAATATTCAAATGAGACTGAGAGCCAGGAACGCCATGGCCCAGATGCCTGAATTCAAGCTCCCAAGAGGCTATAAAGCCATTCTAGAAAGAAAAGATTTATATATGAGAAAGTGATTTTTCAGATTGAAAGAGAGGCGCTATATCCCCTAAATTCTGGGCTTATAGACCGTCTGGACAAAACCAGAACTAAAGTGAAAAAGGCGTATTGATTTCATTATAGAAAATAAATATAAGATAGTCAGAGGTTTTTGAGATGGAAGGAAGCTATGATGCACAGAACATAAGTGTCCTGGCAGGACTGGATGCAGTAAGGAAAAGGCCGGGAATGTATATAGGATCAACAGGATTGCCTGGACTTCACCACCTTGTCTATGAAGCAGTTGATAACGCAGTGGACGAGGCCTTGGCAGGGCACTGCACAGAGGTCAATGTCATAATACATAAGGATAATACCGCTTCAATAATAGACAACGGGAGAGGGATCCCCGTGGACATACATCCAAAATTCAATGTCTCTGCACTTGAAGTCGTCATGACAAAGCTCCATGCAGGAGGCAAGTTCGACAAGGACACATACAAGGTGTCAGGAGGACTGCACGGAGTAGGCATATCTGTTGTCAATGCCTTGTCCACGTCCCTCAAAGTAGAGGTGTACCGCAACGGAAAGGTGAATTACCAGGAATACAGCATCGGAAAGCCCTTAGCCCCTCTGAAAGTCATCGGAGACACGACAAAGAGGGGCACAAAGATAACATTCAAGCCAGACACATCAATCATGGAGACAGACAATTTCTCATTCGATATCCTGTCAAGCAGACTCAGGGAGCTGGCATTCCTCAACAAGGGCCTGAAGATAACAATCCATGACGAAAGGGTTGACAAGAGGCATGAATTCGTCTATGAGGGAGGCATCGTCTCTTTTGTCGAGTATCTCAACAAGAACAAGACACCGATCAATGGCGTCATCTATTTCGAGAAAGAGAAAGACGGGACGCATGTCGAGATAGCCATGCAGTACTCTGATGCATACACCGAGATCATATTCTCATTCGTCAACAACATCAACACTGTTGAAGGAGGGACGCATCTTTCAGGATTCAAGGCTGCGCTGACCAAATCACTCAACAAGTATGCTGAGAAGAACAAGCTCGGGGATGAGAAGCTCAGCTCAGATGATGTGAGGGAAGGGCTTTCAGCAGTGATATCAGTCAAGGTGCCAGAGCCTCAGTTCGAGGGACAGACAAAGGCAAAGCTGGGGAACAGCGACGTCAAAGGGATTGTCGAGAGCATAGTGAATGAGAAGCTCGGGGATTATCTTGAGCAGAACCCGCAGACAGCGAAGATAATAGTCGGCAAGACACTCGCTGCTGCAAAGGCGCGCGAAGCTGCGCGCAAGGCAAGGGACATGGCAAGGAGGAAGAGCGCATTCGACTCTGCATCGCTCCCGGGAAAACTGGCTGACTGCTCGAACAAGGATCCTGCAAAATGCGAGATATTCATTGTCGAGGGGGATTCTGCAGGGGGATGTTTTTCAGGCGATACTGAAGTTGCATTAGCTGATGGGAGGAATCTCACTTTCAAAGAACTTGCGGAAGAGCACAAACAGGGCAGGACAAATTATTGTTATACCCTGGATGAAGAAGGATCCATAAAGATCGCAAGAATAGAGAATCCCCGGCTCACAAAAAGGGATGCTGAAGTGATCAGGATTGTGCTTGACAATGAAAAAGAGATAATCTGCACTCCAGACCACAGGTTCAGATTGGCAGCAGGATCGTATGTTGAGGCAAAAGACCTTGATACAAGCATGAACCTGGCACCATTATACAGGAAGACATCAAGTAAAGGGGGCCCTATCACAATAGATGGCTATGAGATGGTATTTGACGGAGCCAGAAGAAGATGGGTATTCACCCATATGCTCTCTGACGAGTACAACCTAAAAAATCATATCTATTCTGTCAAAGACGGATCGCATAAACACCATAAGGATTTCAACAAGCTGAACAACAATCCGGATAATTTGGCCAGACTACCAAAAGATAAGCACATTGAGTTGCACGCTGAAATGGCAAGAAAGACCTTGATGCGCAGTGATGTCCAGGAAAAACTAAGACAGATCAGAAAAACCCCTGAATTCAGAAATAAGATAAGGGAATCAATGCTCAGAATCAAGGAAGAGCTTAGCGACAGAGCCAAGAAGCAATGGGGGGATACAGCTTATAAACAGCATATGAAGAAGAAATTCATGGAATTCTATCATGATAATGAAGATTACCGGAGAGAAAATAGAGAGAGACTCAATCAGCTACAGAAAGAATATTGGTCATCAGAGAAGAACAGGGAAAAGCGTTCACAAGAGGTCAAAGAATATTTCCAGAATAATCCCTCAAAAAAGCATGATCTATCTGCAAAGGCAAAAAAACAATGGGATGATCCAAGACTGGTTGGATGGAGAAGCAAAAAAACAAAAGAACAATGGACTGAAGAATTCAGGAGGAAGCGCAAAGAATCATATGACCAAACCTATTACCACAGCTCGATCAGCTTAATGAAACTTCTTCATGAGCTTGATGCACTTGAATACTATGATGGGGTAAGAACTGACCATAACAACAAGAATCTCCTGAAGATGGATACTTTCAGGGAAAGATTCTTCAGCAATGATGAGAGCCGGATGATTGAGGCAATAGAGGGTTATAACCATAAGATCAAAGCAATCATTCCGTCCAAACAGAAGATGGATGTGTATGATCTGGAAGTGCCAGGAACCCATAATTTTGCGCTTTCGGCAGGAGTGTTTGTCCACAACAGCGCCAAGATGGGACGAGACAAGGAGTTCCAGGCCATACTGCCCCTTAAAGGGAAGATATTGAATGTGGAGAAATCAAGGATCAACAAAGTGCTCGCGAATGAAGAGATAATGACACTTGTCACAGCGATCGGCGCTGCAATCGGGGAAGAGTTCAACATCGAAAAAGCAAGATATCACAGGATAATCGTGATGACAGATGCCGATGTCGACGGCAACCACATATCATGCCTGCTGCTGACATTCTTCTACAGATACATGCCTAAGCTCATAGAGAACGGCTACATATACCTGGCGATGCCTCCATTATACAAGCTCAAGATCGGCAAGACATCTGAATATGTCTATACTGACAAGGACAAGGATGAGTTCTTCAAGAAGCACGAAGGAGAGAAGATCGAGGTCCAGAGATACAAAGGCCTCGGCGAGATGAATCCGGACCAGCTCTGGGAGACCACAATGGATCCAAAGACAAGGAACATCAAGAAAGTCAAGATTGAGGATGCTGTAGAGGCGGATGAGACATTCACAATCCTGATGGGAGACCAGGTTGAACCGCGGCGTAAGTTTATAGAGGACAATGCCAAGAATGTAGTCAATCTTGATGTCTGATTATAACAAATTCTATTTTTTATGTTAATATAATAACAATAAGTTAAAGTATTGTATAAGATTTCTATATTCAGCCAACGCAATTCCCAAAAAACTAAAGGAGTGATAATAAATGACATATGGACCAAACCAACAGCAACCTGCATATGCAATGCTTTCAATAGATCCAAACCTGGCATATGGATCTGATCCTGAAAGGCGCCAAACAAATACCCTCTGTGCAGCAGATTTCCTCCCTTATGAAGTCCTTGCACAGATAAACAGGAACAGAGCTGCAGTGCAGCCGAGCGAATTTGATGCTGCTGTTGAAGCAGAGCATGCACTGGCTGTGAACTATTAGCCATCAACAGCTCGCAACCTTTTCTATGTTTTTCTTTTCACATATTCTTAAATAATATCTGGCATTACACTGCTCCATGGATGATCTTCCAGCACCGCCGAAAGGGTATATGCTGTTTGCACAGAGCAGCATAGCCGGCACACTGGACATTGATTATCAAGCCCAGACCATGGGAAGGCAGAACCGGGATGCAGGAGTGCTGCGCTTCACAGAAGACTACACTTTTGTCAATATCGCTGATGTCTGCAGATATAAACAGACCCTTGATGACTATGTGGCTGAATCAACTTTCCTGTCAGATCTCAGCAAACTCGGATTCACAAGAGAAGACCTGCCGGATCTCGAGAAAGAGATAGGATTCGACAAGACAAGGTTCTTGGGGAAGACAAGGTACAAAGCAGACTCGATCGACAGAGTCCTGGAATATTTTCCAGAACCAGAAAATGAGAAAAAACCAGAAAAAGAAGAGGAGAGAATTGACTTCTCCCAATCGAAGATGATCACAGTGCAGGAAGCAGCTGCAATGATCAGGCAATACAGCCTGCCGCTGAACACAATTGTGGAGTTCAGAAAAAAATACCAGGACAATCCGGAAGCGGCAGTCATTGAAGGAAGCTCTGTGAAGAGATTCAATGAACTGGCACTCGAGATGTTCATCCTCAGGATACTTGAAGAGAAAGACGCACAAAATATATAAAGCGACAAAATTGCTGAATTCTCATGTGCGGCATCATAGGATATTTCGGGCCAGAGCTGGATAAAGAGAAGATAAGAGCAGCTTTTGCCCTGATAGAATCACGAGGGAAAGATGCATATGGATACAGCAATGGCTCTACAGTCGAGATCAAGAAGCATATAGACAGACTTTCGCTGAAGGATACAACAAATTTCTTCTTACACAAACTCCATTCCATTGTCGGAAGCAGACCACAGCCATTCAAAGGCAAAGGGATCTTCATCGCGAACTGCGAGATATACAACTGGGAAGAACTGGACCAGAAATATGATCTCGGTGCAGGGAATGATGCAGAGCTGATGTTCAGGCTTATTGAGGAAAAAGGGACAGATGCACTTGATGAGTTTGATGGTGTCTATGCTTTCGCCTACTGGCGCGACGGAAAAGTGATCCTCGCCCGGGACATAATAGGAGAAAGACCAATATGGGTGTCAAGGACAACATTTGCCTTCAGCTCAGAGAAGAAAGTGCTGGAGGCAATGGGATTAGATGATGCAGAGGAGCTGAATCCTCGCAAGATACTGACCTATAAAATCAAGACCAAGGAGAAGGGATATGTCGAGAGAGAATTCTTCAAGACAGAACCACAGGTCAAGGATAATCTACAGGGAATAAAGAAGAGATTGAATGGGCTGCTCACAAATGCAATATCAAAAAGGGTGCCTGACACAAGGATCGGGGTGCTGTTCTCAGGGGGGATTGATTCAACACTCATTGCATTCATCCTAAAGGAATTAAGGGTAGATTTCACATGTTATGCAGCGGGGCTTGTGCAGGAAGGGCTGAAAGAGGCAGAAGACCTTGTACATGCAGAGAAGATAGCAAAAGAATTAGGATTCCCGCTGAAGTTGATAACAATAGGCCTGGATGAGGTTGAAGCATACCTGACAAAGATCGTGCCGCTCATCGAAGACAGCAATGTGGTCAAGGTAGGAGTTGCACTGCCATTCTATCTGGCATGCGAAGAAGCGCAGAAAGACGGAGTCAGAGTGATATTCTCTGGCCTGGGAAGCGAGGAGATATTTGCAGGATACCAAAGACATGAGCAGAGCCAGGATATAAACAAGGAATGCCTGCACGGACTGCTGAAGATGTATGAGAGAGACCTATACAGGGATGATGTCATCACAATGCACCACAATATTGAACTGAGACTTCCATTCCTCGACAAGAAATTGGTTGGGTATGCACTGCAGATACCTGCAAAGTACAAAATAAAGGATGATGTGAAGAAATGGATAATACGCGAAGTGGCTAAGGATCTTGGAATGAAAGCTGAGTTTGCCATGCGGAAGAAGAAAGCAGCACAGTACGGCAGCAATTTTGACAAGGCAATACAGAAATTAGCAGCAAAGCAGAAGAAAAGCAAATCAGGATATCTGAGGGATTTCTATCCGACGCATAATCTCAAAATAGGTGTGCTTTTCAGCTCAGGCAAGGACAGCACTTATGCAATGCACATCATGATGAAGCAGAACTATGAGATAAGCTGCCTGATCTCCCTCAAGAGCAAGAATCCTGATTCCTATATGTTCCATACACCGAATATCGACATGGTCAAACTCCAGTCAGAAGCACTCGGGATACCATTGATACTTGAAGAAACACAAGGAGAGAAGGAGACAGAGCTCGAGGACCTTGAAAAAGCGATCATAAGAGCAAAAACAGAATATAGTATAGATGCAATATGCACAGGGGCCCTGTTTTCCAATTACCAAAGAGACAGGATTGAGAAGATATGCGACAGGCTCGGGCTAAAGATGTTCTCGCCGCTCTGGCACAAGGACCAGGAGCTTGAGATGAGGGAGATAATCAATGAGGGATTCAAGTTCATGATGAGCAGCGTCGCGGCAGAAGGGCTGGATGCAAGCTGGCTCGGTCGGGAGATAACCTTGACTGACGTCGACAAACTAGTTCAGCTGCACAGAAGGATCGGCCTGAATGTCTGCGGCGAAGGCGGGGAGTTCGAATCGCTCGTTGTCGACGGGCCGATATTCAGGAAAAGGATCATCGTCAAGGAATCTGAAGTCCTGACTGACGGATCAAACGCAAAGATCATAATAAAACAGGCCGGACTCATGGAAAAGACCTAAATAATCTGCCTGGAGAACGGACATCATTCTTGACAATGAGGTGAAAAGTGACAAGGAACAGTGGATGCACCTTTCTTACCACCTGCAGACCTGCTCGGCGTACCCATATGCTCCCGCCTGTGCCTTGATCCAAGGTCTGAAAATACAATATTACCAATAATACCCCCAAGGGGATCAGGCCTGCAGAAGCTTTCTCTGCAGCCCAGCAGGCGATAACTGAAACCTCAGTTCAGGCTGAGAAAACTGACCAGGGTGATTCTCTTCAGATTACCATCCTGAAAAATGTCATATGAATTGGATATGTAGAACCTTTCGGACGGATGATAACAGAGAGACCTGCGGCAGAACTCCCTCACAGGCCCTACAGGCGGATTCGCTGTCCTGAAAGAGAGATAAAGGGCATCCAAATCTTCTCCAGAGACCTCCCCACCATCGGTAGTATCAGCCAAAGCAGCCAAAAACTCGATGTAAGACAGGGAATATGTCCTGGCAATATGCTGATCAGCCCCAAAATTCCTGGATTCCCATGCAACAAAGGCATCACTCAGGGTTTTCAGGGCAGAATCATCCTTCCTTGAGAAGTATCCAATAATCTCCCTTGACAGCTCTGAGTGGCTGACCATTATCTCAGGACCTGAATTCCTTATCCTGTCAGCAAGCGAGTCTTGAGCCATCCCGAGCGGGGAAAGATGGAGGATTATAAACTTTTCTGGGAAAGGTAATACCACAACCGAAAATCCTCCATTATTCTCCAGCAAAAGTATAATAATCCATGATCAATCTTATCCCTTATGGATAATATTGAGATATGGATACTCAACAAAATGTGCAGAAGAGGGTATTGGGGCAATAGGCTGATTAACTTCGATGATTTGCACAACAATAAGATCTCCAGAAGAGACCTTGAACACCATCTCAGGAATCTTGAGAATCTTGGTTATATCCAAAAGAAAAAAGGAGACAAGTCTTCGCTTTACAGATACTCTCTTGTTCCTTGTCAAAAACATATTATTTTGCATATCCTAGAGGAGGTAAGTCTAAAAAATGGACATTGAAATACTAAGAAACAATACATTTATATATGAAGACCGGTTACAAGATGAGATGAGACTTTCAAATTTCACTGATCTGCTCGGCGATGATCCCAGGATCAAAGTACTTGATTATATGCTGGAGAACTGTATATTTGATTACACAAAAAAAGAGATAGCTGAAAACGCAGGCATATCCAGGACAACCCTTGATACCTTCTGGATCAAACTGTTGGAATATGGAGTCCTGAAAAAAACGAGGAGCATAGGGAATGGAACTCTTTACAGGCTGAATCACAATAGTCCTATCGTGAAAAAGATGAAAGAGCTGGATCTTGAGATAACAAAAGCAAAATGAAAGGCAGATACAGGCATTACAAAGGGAAAGAGTATGAAGTGATCGGAATCGGCAGGGATTCTGAGACATTAGAAGATGTTGTTGTCTATAGAGCACTGTATGATGATGCGAGATTCGGGAACAATGCATTATGGGTCAGGCCAAAAGAAGAATTCTTCGGAGATGTTGAGGTGAATGGAAAGAAAAAGAAAAGGTTTGAGATGGTTTAATAATTAAAATAGCTATAATCACTGCAACATATCATCCTCATCATCCCAAGGTGGGTCTATATACACCGGAGTGTCCAGTTTCATAATCAAAGGAGATTGTCCTCCTCCACCACCCCCACCACCAATTTTGCTTGTATCACAGCAGACCCTTGTCTCTCCCCACGCATACCAGTATTGATCTCTTGGCACTTCAGCAGCATCTGGGCAATTTGACGGATCCCTCAATTCTGTGATACCTGGATTTACATTCCAGCACTTCGGCCTGCAACCTGGAGGATACGCTGCTGCAAAACCACAAGCATCTGAATCTTCTTCAATATCAACACATTCATAAGGGTCACAGGCATAGCAGTTGCTTTGACTGCAGCCTGAACTTCCGCCTGGTTTCAGGCAACAGACTGGATTGGGGTTACCACCTGACCAGAAGATATTGACCTCATCAGTTATATCTGTCTCGCCAGAAAGGCAGACATTATTCCTGACAACCTCGGAATCTGCGCTCTCACCAGGTATGTAATGATAGCAGTCAGGCTTGCATTGCCCATTATCCCAACCGCAATAAGGATACAGTTGATTATTTTCACATGCATCTTCGCTGCATGATCCGCAGTTGTTAATATCACAACCTGCATCATAGCAACCACCTATACAGCAGACAAATCCCTCAGGGGCATCGTAGGAACTAACTTGTCTCCCCGAACATGTGCCCTCCCCACAGAATGTTGTACCTCCTGCTGCACCGCAGGAAGGAAGACATTGATTATCTTTCCACCCGCAGTGCCCTCCTGGAATATTGGAACATTGATTTTGGTTACAATCTCCGCAATTATTGGCTGAGCATTGTGGAGCAGAGACCTTAATATTCAGAAAAGGACGGGAACCATAACCAAGCATATCCTCACCAAGTTGGCTTCTGTCTGCAAAAACCATGATAAACAATGCAACAACAGCAACAACACCTACAACAATAAGATACGAATATTCCTGCTTCATATTATCACCTATTTTTAAAATAACAATAGGAAAAAATAGTCTGTTATATATAAATTTGCCCATCGGCCCATAATGATAGGGGGTTTTAGGAGATATATTTTCTATAATGAAAATATACCGGAGAATAATCAGCGGACATCAAAAAAACCCTAAGAAATAAATCCAAGATTCTAATATATAAAAATATACAATCCAATTCCATTACATTTATAAAGGGCTCCCAGTTTCTCGGGCAAGGGTATTGATGGCACAACAAAAGAAACAAGCACAGTCAACAGTAATGAGATGGAAAAAGAAGAGATGGTTCCATATAAAAGCGCCAAAGCTCTTCAATGAACAGGAAGTCGGTGAGACACCAGGAGAGACTGCTGAAGAGCTGGTCGGCAGAAGGATAAAAGTCAACCTGATGCACCTGACCAGGGATATAAAGAAACAGAACTACAGGATCACATTCGAGATAACAAAAGGCTCTGGAGACTCATTGTTCACAAATTTCTACGGCTTCGAGATAATACCTGCCGCGGTCAGGAAGCTCATAAGGAGGAGCAGGACAAGGATAGATGATTCTGTTGTTGTGAAGACAAATGACAATGTCAAGGTAGCGGTCAAGCCTTTGCTCGTCACAAGACAGCTTGTCAACAACTCGCTCAAGTCAGAGCTGATAAAGTCATGCAGGAAACTGCTCAGCGAATACGCGAGCCAGGTATCATACCACCAATTCGCGCACGATGTCGCATTCTTCAAGGTCCAGAAGACCATGAGAGACAGCTTAAGCAAGCTCTACCCGCTGAGGAACGCAGAGATCAGGCTGATGCATTTCTACAGAGAGAAGAAACAGCCAGAGACACCGGAAGAGACAGAGATAAGCAAAGACCTGAAAATAGAAGTAAAGGTCATTGAGAAACCCGAGGAAGAGCCGATAGAGGAAGAGACGGCAGAGGAATCAGAGAGCGGACCTGAAGACAAGGAAGATGGATCCGGCGAAGAACAGGAGAGCGAAGATGACATAGAAGATGATTCTGATGCAGATGAAACAGAATCTGATGAAAGCGATGAAGCAGAGACAGATGAAGAAACAGAAGATGACGAAGAGCCCAAAGAATAAAATTTATAATTTCTATCACAATATAGTGCACTCATGAGAAAAATCCTCAGTTCTGGAGCAGAAGCAGTCATCTATAAGAATGACATTTCAGTGATCAAGGACAGGGTCAGAAAAAGCTACAGGATAAAGGAGATAGATGAAACGTTGCGCAGAACAAGGACGCGAAGAGAAGCAAAAGTCCTCCAGAAACTGGCTGAGATAAATTTCCCGGCACCAAGGCTCATCAGCACAGATGACAGGAAGATGCATATCCACATGGAGTATATCAAAGGGGATGTGCTCAAAGAGACATTTGACCAGGATCACAAGAGATTCTCAGAAGAGATCGGCAAGAAGGTTGCGATACTGCACAACAATGGCATAATCCATGGAGACCTGACAACAAGCAACATGATATCCCGGGACGGGATAGTCTTCATCGATTTCGGCCTGAGCTTCTTCTCAAAGAAATACGAGGACAAGGCAGTTGACCTGCATCTCCTCAAGCAGGCGCTCGAGTCAAAGCACTGGAGAGTGTTCGATGAGGCATTCGATATCGTCAAAAGATCATATTCCGCGAATGCCGATGACGCAGGACAGATAATGCAGAGGTTCGAGGAAGTCGAGGCCAGAGGGAGGTATAAGGGGAAGCATTGAACGAAAATTATTTATACTTCTTCAGCCTACATAATTACATCATGGCAAGAGTTGATTTTATTCATTGAAAGCAAATTCCTTTTTCTTGTTAGTTTGAAATCCAAAATCTCCTGCGGGTACCATGCTAGCTTGCGCTAGCCCAACAAACAGACAAATTCTGAAAATGCACGATGATTGCAGAGAAATTGCATAACCCACAGATACTGGCAAGTGTGGTGTAATGGCAGCATAGCAGACTGTGGATCTGCAGGCCCGGGTCCGAATCCCGGCACCTGCCCTTCGGAGGTTCGACAATGGATAATGAAGTAAGCCTGGAGAACAAGATAATCATATCACTCAAGACAGCAACGCTACCTGATATGCTGACTGAAAGGCAGATTACCAAGCTGATGTCAGCAGGAGACCCGACCATCGAATACCAGAGGTCACAATTTGAAGAGATAAGAAAAGCGAGCGATGCCATAATGATCATAACAAAAATCTACGGCGCTGATTCAAGAGAAGCAGACATCAGCCTGATGCACTTACGACAGATAGAATCAATGTACCACGGGTGGATGGAATAGCATCTTTATAAACACCCCAAAACATTTTTAAACAATACCGGCAGAAGGTGGGAGAAATGACTAAAATAAAGACCGAGACACCCAAAGGGATGCGCGACTTCCTGCCAGAAGAGATGATCAAGCGGGAATATGTCATGGAACGCATCAAGAAGATATTCGAGAAATACGGATTTGACCCCCTTGAGACACCTGCTGTAGAATATGCAGAAGTCCTTACAGGGAAGTACGGGGAGGATGAGAAGCTCATCTACAAATTCTTTGATAAGGGCAACAGGGAGCTGGCGCTGCGCTATGACCTTACAGTACCGCTCGCAAGAGTCATGGCAGCAAATCCGAACCTCCCAAAGCCGTTCAAGAGATACCATATCAGCAGGGTATGGAGATATGACAGGCCGCAGAAAGGGCGCTACAAGGAATTCTGGCAGTGCGACATCGACACCATAGGCAGCAAGTCCATGAAGGCAGATGCCGAGCTCATCGCAGTCATGACAGAAGTGATGAAGGAACTGGGATTCAAGAAATTCACAATCCAGATCAACAACAGGAAACTGCTCAATGGGATAATGCTCTATTCGGGTCTCAAGACAGACAAGATAAAGGAAGCGCTCATCTCCCTCGACAAGATCAACAAGGTCGGAAAGCTGGGAGTCATCGAAGAGATGAAGAACAGGGAGATAAAAGAAGAGAGCATCAACAAGATAATGGAGCTCATGGTAAAAGAAGGGAGCGATGAAGGCATACTGGCTGAGCTCAAGGACAAGGTCACAGATGCAGAGGGCATGGAAGGGCTCAAAGAGATGGAAGAGCTGCTTTCCATACTCAAGGAGATGGGCATAGACAAGATGTACAAGCTTGTGCTCTCGCTCGCAAGAGGACTTGATTACTACACTGGAACAATATTCGAGACAGTCGTGGAGGAACCAAGCATAGGATCCCTCACAGGAGGGGGCAGGTATGACACGCTCATCGGAAGATTCTCAAACAATGACCTTCCAGCAGTCGGAACCAGCTTCGGGATCGAAAGGATAATAGATGTCATGAAAGAGCTCAGGATGGGGCTTCCTGAACAGAAGACCAAGTCAAAGGTGTTCGCAGTGAATGTGACACCTGATACAGAAAAGGATGTCAACAGGATAGTGAGCGACCTAAGGGCAGAAGGCATCAGCGCCCAGAGCGACCTCATGGGAAGGCCGATAAGCAAGCAGATAAAATTCGCAGACAGCCTGGGCATACCATTTGTCGTCATAGTCGGGCCGGATGAGCTCAAGGAAGGCATGGTGAAGCTCAAGGACATGAAGACAGGAACAGAAGAGAACATCAAAGTCAGAGAGCTTGCAAAAAAACTTGGAATATAAGAAGAAAGAATTCTCACTTTGTCAATACTTCGCATCCACCCCCTGTGACAAGCACAGTGTGCTCTGCCTGGCTGACCAGGCCCTTTGCCTTGTCATTGAGAGGAGGATAAAGCCTGAGAATGCCTTTCTCAGTCAGTTCTTTCAGGGCAAAATTCACCTTGAAGTAAGGCATCTTCCTTGTGAGCCACCTTGTGGTGAAAGGGAGCCCATTGAACTTCTCAATCTCCCTGAGGACCAGCCGGGTTATTGGGCTGCGCACAGGTTTCTTATCTTCAATCATAAAAATCTCAGCAGAGTCCCCCTCCACAACCATGCCCTGCCCGTCTGTTGCAAAAGGCTCGATGGCAAAGACCATCCCCTCCTCCACACAGGTATCATCTCCATTGTCATAATTAGGGATCTGCGGAGCGGTGTGCACTGAGAACCTCCCGACACCATGGCCGGAAAGGTTCTTGATAGGCACATAGCCATACCCCACTATCGAATCCTGAATAACCTTTCCTATGGCGCCGAGAGTCACGCCCGGCTTTATTATCCTGATGGCATTTTTCAGGGCTTCCTCAGAAGCAGCGACGAGCTTAGAATGAGAACCGAGGTCAATGGTCACAGCAGTGTCTGCCACATAACCATCGACATGCGCGCCAAGGTCAAGCTTCAGAACATCCCCTGTGCTGAACAATGTCCCATCATTCGGACCAGGGCAGTTATGGGCGGCAGTATGATTGAAAGATATCTGGACAGGAAAGGCCATATCTCCCCCAAGCCCGACAATCTTTTCTTCAATAAGGTCAGTGACTTCCCTCAGGGAAGCGCCGACCCTTATCAGGCCCTTACCATATTCCCTTGCCCCGGCAGTGATCCTGCCTGCTTCCCTGAATCTCTCCAGCTCTTCATCAGAATACATTCACACCACGACCAAATCCGCTTCCTTATTTCTCCCGTTATCTCTCTCTTCTTTTCTCTCTTTATTTCTCTCCATATTCCTCTTTTTATTTTTCCTGATGACATGAATAAGCTCAATCAACATGGCACTGCTCCATGCCTGCGAGAAGCACCCCCTGCTCTCAAGCCTTGAAGCAGAGCTTATCTCGGCATGGTGGCCGATCGCACCTGAATACAATATCTCATTAGTTGATGCACTGACAATCCTGTCAATCTTTTCCTGATAATACTTACTATCTACCTGATGCATGCAAAGGGCTGCAAGGTTGTTTATCCAGAACCAGGAATCACCGCGATGATAGCTCATGTTGTCAGTGCCTGTATGGGTGTCCCTGAAGAGCGGATGGTCCTTCTCTATCGTGGATATGCCGCCCCATCCCAACCAGAGCTTGTCCAGAGCACTGTCAAAGATCCTTTTCCATTCTGCTTTCGAGAAAAGCTTCGGATATATGTAGTATGTAAGGAAAACATTCGGCCTCTGGGTCATGTCATCAATGCCATCAGCAAGCCTGCCATCCTTGAAGAACTCCTGCCTGATCTTCTTCTTCAAAGAATCCCTCTGGCTCTTCGCAACATTCGGCATCTTGAGGATCTCAGAGAGCTTGATCCAAAAATCAAACATGCAGAGTGTCAGGGCCTGTATCTCAATCCTCACACCAGATCTCGCATCCTGGCCGCCGATATGCGTATCCATCCAGGTCTCAAGCTCCTTGTTCCATATCAGGCCATCGACAGCATATGTGTTGAAGAGCTGTGAGATGCTCTTCTCGAGCTTTTCCTTGATAACATAGAGCTCAGGGAGGCTCAGGTATATCTTCATGTCATCGCGCATATCAAGATGTCTAAGGAAATCAGACAGTCTCCTGAAAAGCCACCCTACACCATCGGCATTGCCCAGCTTGGCATCTGGTTTCCTGTTCGGGAGCCTTCCATCAGGAAGCAACGCCCTCAGATGATCAAACAGGACTCGCTTCACAAGACTAAGCTTGTTCGACAATATCATTGAACCTAAAGAAATGGTCTCATCCCTTGTCCAGAACTGGAAAAACCAGGGAAGACCTGCATATATCCCTGTCCTGCCATCAACTGTGCAGAGCAGGGAATCAAGAGAGTACTGCGCGCATGCAAGAGCAAAATCCTGTTCAGAAGACGGAGAGCCGAGCATCACATCATAATACTGCTCTTCTCTTGCCTTCAAGCCATTGATGTTGGCGAATACAAAATCCGCCTCCTTGAGAGCCTTCTCCCTGTCCAATGAGAAAGAAAAGACAAAGTTCTTCCCGATGATGGAGAGCGCCCTGTACACATACCATTCATGATGAGAATCTTTCCTCTGCCGCTCATACTCATAGCCCTCCTTGATCCACTCGTTGATCATGTCAAATTGCCCTGAATCAGACCTTATCGCAAGATAAGCCTCATACTTCTTCTGGTCACCGACATGTTTTGTGAACCTCACGAGGATGGTGTCCCTCACCTTCTCAATATCATATGCTCTCCCCCATTCATCATAATCATATATCTGCCTCATATCAAGGTCTATGATTACCTCCTGCTCCCTGTCAAGCTGATAGACAAATGAATCATGATTCCGGGGCATGAAAAAAGACTCGGTGAGATTCTTCCTCTTCCTTCTCACCTGGCAGAACTGGTTTATGACCTCCTCAACAGGCTCTTCAGACGGTATCAGATTAGACACCACCTTGTACATACTCCACCTGTCATTGCAGAAAAATCCATTATATTTGGTGTAAGGCAGCTCAGAGAAAAGCATGAATGCACCTGTGCGGTTAGTCATGATGAATGAGCTGTCACTCCCTTCCACCTGCTTCGATATCTTCTTCCCCTTCAGCGAATGTGATATCCTCATATGCTCATCACGCTCACAAGAGCCAAAAGGCTCTTCATGTCCCTTATCTCATCGAAATTCTCAATTATGATATCAGCCCTGCCCAGCTTCCTGGCGCTGACTGAAGTAGGCACACCTATGCAGAACATCCCGGCAGATTTCGCAGCCTCAACACCAGAGGGAGAGTCCTCTATGACAACACAATCATCAGGATGGACACCGAGCCTCTTGGCTGCCTTCAGATAGATCTCCGGATCAGGCTTTGACCTCTTGATGTCCTCTGCTGTAAGGACAGCGTCAAATAATCCCTTGATCCCTAGCTTGCTTATCATCAGTGTTGCCTCTTTCAATTCAGAACCAGTAGCAAGAGCCAGCTTGAACTTTCCATGCAATGACCTCAAGAACCCCACAGAGCCAGGGACAGGGAAAAGATCATCCTTTGCCAGCGCAAGAAATAACCTGTGCTTCTTCGCAATAAGCTTCCTGACATCAGCCTTCAAGCTGAAATGACCCAATAAGTTTGCCATTCCGACCTTATCTGAAAGGCCCAGGACAAGCCTGTCATAAACAGCCTGATCCAACACTTTCCCATGATCCGCAAAGACAGCGCTGAATGCCCTGAAATGCAGCTTCTCGCTGTCTGCCAATACATTGTCCAGATCAAAAATCACAGCCCTTATCATTTTCCCTCAATGATACCGATTATCATTGACCTCTTCTCCTCCAGTATCACCTTGTTGTCAGCCTCAATCCTCAGCCTGACAAGAGGTTCTGTATTCGATTTCCTCAGGCTGAACCACCAATCATCATATTCGATGTACACACCGTCGATGTCAGAGCTCCTGCCGTCAGAGAAAGCAGACTTGACCCTGCTGAGAACCATGTCTGCATCATCAACCACCATGTTTATCTCTTCAGTATGCGCGTACCTGTCGATCGGAGCAATGAGCTCAGAAAGCCTGCGCCCGCTCTTTGCCAGTATCGCCAATGCCTTGACAGAGCAGAACAGACCGTCGTCAATGCAGAAATTATCCCTGAACATGACATGACCTGAGAATTCCCCTGCAAGGATGCCTCCCTCATTGACAAGCTTCTCCTTGTAGAAAGGGTTTCCCACCCTCATCTTTATCGGGATGCCACCATCCTTCCTGACATCTTCCTCCACTGCTTTTGAAAACCTCAGGTCATAATACACCTTTTCGCCCTGATGATGCTTCAGCTCATCAGAAGCCAGCAGGGCAAGAAGCATGTCCGGGAAAACCAGTTCCCCTTTCTCGTCGACAAACTGGCACCTGTCAGCATCACCATCAAAGAAAATGCCGCAATCGGCCTTCTCCATTACAACCCTCTTCTGGAGATCCCTGAAATTCCCGATCTCATGAGGATTAGCCGGATGATTCGGGAAAGACATGTCCATCTCAGGATACATGTGGATCGCCTCCACAGGCAAGGAATCGAACAGGGGCCTGGCAGTCAGGGCACCCATGCCATTGCCGTAATCAAACACAATCTTAAGATCCCTGATGCCTTCTGCAAATCCTTTCACATGATCAAGATAATCCTTAAGCACATCCTTCTGATTGATACTGCCTTTTCTTGCATCATCAAAACTGCCCTTCTCGACCAGTCCCCTGATCTGATCAATGCTGTCTGAATGCATCTGGACACCCTTAGGCCTTATGAGCTTGAATGCATTATACTGCGCCGGGTTGTGAGAGGCGCTTATCATGATGCCGCCTGAGTAATTGAAATTGGCAACAGAGAAGCTCAGCATAGGTGTGGTCACGAGCCCTATATCAACAACATCAGCACCCTGGTCAGTTATCCCATCAGTCAAGGCCTTGAACAATGAGGGTGATGATCCCCGCATATCCCTGCCAACAACAACTGAATCACACTTCAGAAATGCAACAAATGCCCTGCCTATCTTATATGCGAGCCTCTCATCAAGCTCAACAGGGTACACGCCCCTTATATCATATGCTTTGAATACAGATATCCAAATCACCTCACTGCATGGTCAGATAATACAAATGATACAAATAATGCATATGATGCAGATATTTGATATTATAAAACTTTCTATTTAAATAGAGTGTGTGTCACTACTGAAGAAAAATAAATCAATCAGAAATCATTTCGGTATCAGATATTATTCTGTAATATCATTTCACAATATCATTTCACAATACTATTTTGCAATTCATTTCGTGAGATTCAAGGAGAATTCCTGATGATCTATGGCCTGCTCTTCACCATCAATCCTCGCAGAAACATCATATTTGCACGACATCTCATTAACAGCAGAGAAGTCAGCTAACTTGAACTCGAAGTTGAAAGCAGCGAACCCGCCTGGGAACATCCTGGAGACATACACCCTCTGCTTCGGGAAGGTAATATCCTTGTAATCCACCAGAAGCCAAAGGCCGCCATAGGTCTTGATATAAACCCCGTTATTTGCACAAAAAAGAGCTGGAGTGACCAACTGCATCTCCTGGTCCCCTGCATTATCAATCCTGAACTGGACATAAAGATTCTTATCAATATCACATGTGTAATCAGCCTGATTTGAACATGAACAGGCTTTGTCAGAACACAGCTTGCCATCACCCATGTAATAAATAGTATCAGTGGGACAGAGATCACAGGCTTCTGCAGGAGGAGGAGTCTCATTCTTTGGCTCTTGCTTTGCTGGAGCAGGAGGGACATATGGCTGAGCATCATCTGTAGAAAAATAATCAACAACCTTTGTGCATCCTCCGACAAGCATAGCAGCAACTAGGACAAACAAAACATACCTGAAAAAATATCTATGGTGATCGATTGTATCCCTCTTTTAACACTCTGATGGATTAATTATTTAAATAGTTATTGATACTGGGCATCCATGGACAAGAAGATCGGACAGAATTTCCTCAAGAACACTGATATCGCAGGAAAAATAGTGAAGGCTCTTGAGCTCAAAAAGGGAGAGAATGTGCTGGAGATAGGCCCAGGAAAAGGAATCCTGACAAGGATAGTCTCAAGAACAAACAAGATCACAGGGGTAGAGCTGGACAAAAGCCTGGAGCTGCATATCCCAAACACAGATATCATCTATGGCAACTTCCTCGAGACAGAGCTTGATGGGTTCGACAAGATAATCTCAAACCTGCCCTATGACATAACAGAGCCCTTCTTTGTCAGGCTGAAGAGCATGAGATTCAAGAAAGGTGTGTTCATGATCGGAGAGAACTTCTATGGGATCATCAAAGACAGGATCGGCAGGATGGGAAACATGATATGGGCTTATTTCGATGTCGAGCATATCATGGAAGTAAGCAAGAAGGAATTCTACCCACAGCCCAAGACCAGATCCGATGTGATATCTGTCATCCCGATCCCAAAGCAGGACATCAAGGAAAGCAAAAGGAGATTCTACAGAGAGATATTTGACCAGGATGACAAAAAGCTCAAGAATGCACTGCGGGAAGCCCTGACAAGGATAGGCATGACAAAAAGAGAAGCAAAAGAGGATATCGGAAAACACTTCCTGCCAACACTTGATTTCTCTGAAAAAAAAGTGGATATGCTGAGCAACAGCGAGATGCAGAGATTAGATGGATGCATAACAAAAGCGATAAAAAACAAAAAAATCAATATCTCCTCCTGACTGCAAAAAATACGAGAATACAGCAAGTGAAAGTGAACAAGGCAGTCAGCAATGAGAACTCCGGAGCCTGGCTCGATACAGAATTCAAGTAACCCGGGGTTCCGCCATTCTCAGTTGATTCAAGCCACGACGTGCTGGCATTATTGTCCAGAGAAGCATCAATGAGCTCCAATGTATAATTGCTGGCACCGCCCCATGAGCTGTTGTAGAACACAGAGTCCATGACCAAATCTGATGCATCCCTCATCTCCAGGAGCTCTCCTGTGTTTGACAGGGAGCTCCATGTGGAATCAAAAAGTGTTCCTGAGAATGAAGGGAAATCCAGCAGGAACTGGTCAGCATCATCAGTGATTATAGCGTATGAACCGGCAGGAAGAGTGCCTGAGCCCTGGATTAGTGTAAGGGAATGAGCTGATCCACCCTCGTAGAACCTGAACCCTGTCATGTCGACAGAGGTCTGCTCATTGAAGAGCTCCACCCATTCATGACCTGAATCAGTGCCTGCCGGATCATACATAATCTCGTTTATCACGAGAGCATGAACAAAACCTGCAAATAATATCATTGAAAACACAAAAATCAGCATCTTCAGTCTTGGTTTTATCATAAAATCACCCTTGAAAATCAAAAGGCATGGGATTTAATATCCTTTTCTGGCCAGAATCCAGAAAGGTTTTCCTGATATGGGAAACCCTCTGTCTGCTGTGAAATTATTCTGGAAAAAATCCCGAAAATCAGAAGTTCTCCGGAAAACGTGCCGTCTCAACGCATCATCCTCGCCAAAAAGACAGAAAGGACAGAGATGAAAAAAACTGATGATAACGCCGACAAGAACAATGAAATGATCCTGAGGAAATCCTGCGTAAAACTCACAAAAAGGCCATGCGGCAGAAAGGCAGGAGATATCAGTAGCATGAGCAGGATCGAGATGACATACGGATTCATGCCGAATCTGGCAATCGGGATTGACCGGGTGCATATCAATGCAGATGATATTATCAGGATACTCGCAGACAATATCAGCATATGGAACCTGACAGGGAAGATGCCTTTGATGAACAACCACAGCAGCCAGCAGAAAATTCCGGAGTGCGATACAACAAGGAAATCCTTCACCTTCTCCTTCATGAGCAGCCTGCCGAGGACAAGCAGAGAGACCAGGAAGAGAGCTGAGACAATGTATATCAAGCGAACCCACCGACAAAACCCTTGATGAGAATCAGCAGAACAATGAAGCCTGATGACAAGACTATATGGAGGAAGAGCCTTGAGGAATCCTCACCACCCCTGCGGACCTGCAGGAGCTCGACTGCCACGGATACCAGCACCAGATAGACAAGACAATATGCTTCAGGAGACATGGATATATCAATCACCTATGGATTCATTAATCTTAGGCATGAAAAACCGGAAATTTTTTATATCTGGGATGCCAGGATCATGACATGCTGAAAACACCAATAATCATGATCAATTTCAAGGCATATGAACAGGCGATCGGGGACAAGGGTGTGCAGCTGGCGCAGATCTGCGAGATGGTGTCAGTCAAGAGGAACATACCCATCGCGGTCGCTGTGCAGACAGCAGACATCTACAAGATGAGCCACACAGTCAACATACCTGTGCTTGCGCAGCATGTCGACGCTGACGAATTCGGAAGCCACACAGGAAGCGATATTGCCGAGGACATAGAGCAGAACGGGGCTGTGGGCACACTCCTCAACCATTCAGAGCACAGGATGAGGATCGATGTGCTTGAGCAGAGCATTGACCGGGCAAAAAAAGCAGGGCTTGCTACAATTGTGTGCGCCAACACACCAGAGATTGCAGAGGCAGTTGCTGTATTCTCTCCTGATTTCATCGCAGTCGAGCCGCCAGAGCTGATCGGTGGGACCATTTCTGTGTCTTCGGCAAAGCCTGAAGTGATCACAGAGACAGTGAAGCTCGTAAGGAAGGTGGATAAGAGAATCAAGATATTGTGCGGAGCAGGAGTCCACACAGCAGAAGATGTGAGGATTGCGCTGAAACTTGGGACTGACGGAGTGCTTCTTGCATCAGGGATCACAAAGGCATCTGATCCTGCAAGTGTCCTGAATGAGCTGTGCGACGGCATAAGGAAACCCCTTCTCAAACAGGTATAGACAATTAGGACTACCCTAAAATAGTAAATTATATAAATATCTATTATTGCCTACTGACACATGGATCTTGTCAACATAATAAGGGAATCAGAACCGATCCTCGCAGAGCTTGGACAAGCTACGGCAGTAGGCCTGCCAGCATATATAGGAATGTGCGCATTGAGGGGCGCACGCAGAGGGACTGATGTGATACAGCAGTTTGCAAGCCCGATAAACATAGGTGTTGGACTGGCTGCAGCAATAGTCTATGCATATTTTCATGAGTTAGATATGACTGCACTGCATCACACCTCAGGCATGGTATGGCAGCTGACAGGAGCAGGGGCAGCAGGGGCTGCAATGGGCAGTGTGATAAGACCATTCTACAGGGCGACATTAAACCAGGCACAAGGGTTCATCGCAGACTTTCCGCAGAACTCCCCGCGCGGTGCAGCAATCGGAGCAGCAATCGGACCTGTATTGTACGGGATAGCACATGGGCTCATGAAGTACCTGTGAGAACATCACAGAACCAAGACACTACTTGACTTCCACATAGATCTTCTTCACAGGAGCATACTCATTGCCCCCATCATATGTGACAAAGGCATCAATGACATAAGTGCAGGCCATAGTCTCCTTCTTCGCCCTTACAGCGACGAGAAATATGAACTGGTCATTGTTCCTTATCGGCTGGGAGATGACAAGGCTCTGGGATGCTGTGGTGATCTCCAAGGAAGTGGCATCGCACCCCGCAATGGATTTTGGGACTAAAGTCAGGGTGAATGTGTTCTCTGGGGCCGTGTTCAGCACATTGAGCACGCCGACACCATAGGTCGCGACCTCTGCCTTGCTTATCTCCTTCCTGTTGACAGGAACAGCAACCTTGCTCCCGTCATAGAGCAGGGACTTTATCTCTCTCTCAGTGGCGGTGTCAAGCTGGAGCTTCAGGGATTCGGCTTTCGTGAAGAACTTGGCCATCAGATAGAAGCTGCCGCTCAATATGACAATAGAAAGTATCATTATCGTCAGGAAGTTTATCGATAGTTCAAAACCCTTCTTAGATGTCAGCATTGGCAAAGTTCACCTTTGATCTGAACTGGTATTCCTTTATCTCATCAAACACATTCTCCATCTGGCCGCCGAATTTCGAATACTGATATGCACAGTGCACCCTGACCTTGACCTGCTTCTGGGACTCCTCATCCTCACCCAGAGGAAAATTCACAGGGATGCTGAAGGACTTCATGTCCCTTATCGACTGCAGGGTATTTTCAGAGAACAGATCAATCTTGCCCAAGAGCAGCTCCCCTTCGACAAGCTCTATCTTATTTATCGTGACAACAGTGGCAAGATCAGGTGAAACAGACACAAGCTCAAGCTTTATGTCAAAAGAGTCCTTGTTGACATTGAACGGATCATTGAAATTTGACTCCATGTTTATCTTGAACTTCGTGTACGAAAGCTCTGCCGAAAGCGTGCTGAGGCTCTGCTGGGCAAGCTTCGACTGACAGTCATTCTGGTAGCAGACAGCTGTCATATGGTCTGAGATCTGCCCATCGCACGGCCCGCAGTCGCCCGGACAGGAACACTTGTTCTCATTCGATTCGCAGATGAAGTTGCCGCACCTGTTGGGTATAGGATCATGGGTGCAGAGCAGAGTTCCCTCGATGCACTCATCCTTTGTAGCCGGATTATTGTCATTGCAGTCCACATCATCACAGACATATACCCTGGTCGGGACCAGGAAATTATATTGTGCAGATGCTTTCTCAGTGAAGGAATCCCTCACAGTCTTCTCTGAACCGAAAGATGTCTTCCTGTATTCATAGAAAACCTTTACGGCGAGTGTCTGGAGACTTTCAGGCTGAGGGAAATCACAGGTTGCTATTATCTCTGTTTTCATAGATGCGCCAGGACCCCACATCGGCCTGTTCAGCTCCTTCTCACCAATGACAAACTCCTTGGCTGCAAAACCTGTGCCTGAAGAGCCCAGTACCTGGATCTTCGATATCATGAAATCCTCTATGCCATCTGACATATCGGTTATCTCGAGCTCCACATCAAAGACAGAGGACTTGACATCAAAAGGCTGGTCAAGAGTCATCTTGATGTCTGTCTTGAAATCAAAAGTCGACTTGGCGAAGGTGACAGGAGTCCTTGTCTTGCTTCCCTTGACATCAAGCGCGCATTGGTCATTATCCGGACCGCAGCTGTATTCAAGGCCGGTAAAAGCAGTCGCATTACCTTTAGGACCGCACTTGCCGCAGTCGACCATGCATGTGCATTCGTTCTCAGAATCCTCGCATACCTTGTTCCCACAGCAGTTCTGCTGAGGACTATACACACATTTTCCGTCAACACATGAGGAATCAAAGCATGTCTTTGCCTGGCAATCGCTTTTCTTCTCGCACTCCTTGCCGCCGCAGCCAGATAGGATTACAGAGAAAACTAGGATTACAAGAAAAAAAATGAAAATCTTACGGTTCATTTTAGGAATTCATATTCCTTAATGATCAGGACCATGAAAAGCACAAGCACAATCGCTCCTGCAACCATATAAGTCAATCCAGACATGATCTGATCAGTGTTGCCGGTCCTCATGATCCAGACACCTGCAGCCATGATACCAAAACCAAGCCAAAGGAACTTGTCAAGGACAAGCTTCATGATCTCAAATTCCTGGGCAGCTGAAAGCCTTTTCTTCATCTTCATGGATATCACCTTACATCAAATGTTATCTGAGTCGAGGCAATGGGCCCCTGAACCGCGTGCACAGACTGGATAGTACATACAACCAGACCCTCAGGCAGTGAGTTCTGGGATATGATAATCCTGAAAGTCTTGTCTGTCCCGGAATCAACGTTCTGAGGCTCACCCTGGACCTGATATGTGCCGCATGTCAGGAACGGAACAATAGGAGCTGTCTCGAATGAGTTGTATATCTGTATTGTCAGGGCAGTCGCCTTGGCCCTCTGGACACTTATCTGGTCACCAGAAGGAGTGACAATCGGCTCTTCAGCGCTTGCCGGCAAATCAGGTTCCGGGACATAAAGCGTCTGGCCGAACTTGGTGAACATCCTCTTAGTGAATGCGATACCAAGCCCCAACATTGTAATCGCGAGAACAAGAATAACAATAGCATTGATAGAGAGCTCCATAGAACCTGCTCTTCTTAGCTTACCGCTAAAGATTTTCATTCAACTTCACCTCTTTTGCCTGACAAAATAATCATAATCAACCAGTTACAAATGGGGTTGGTGCTTTATAAAGGTTTTGATAATTGCAGTATATTTTATACAGGCTCTGTCCGGAATCTCGCTAACGCTAGGGTTAGTGGCTTCAAAGTCCCTGTTAAAACCAATCCAAAGCTGACATTTCCCGTAGGGAGCTCCTTTGTCAGCCAGAAAATCACTCATTAGGACTTTGACCCGATGCCACTAACCTACATTCCGGACAGAGCCTTTTATACAGAAACATTTAAATGCAGAGAATCTCTTGATTTTCTTATTTAAAGGATGGGGGATCACAGGAATTTCCAATACCTTTAAAAACAAGCCCTTTTCATCAGAAAAACCAGGTAACAAATATGGCACGAATAAGGAAATTTTGCGCATACAGACGCCTTGAAAGGCCTTACACCCGAAAAAGCAAGTACAGGGAGAAGAGCTATGTAAGAGCATCTCCGGTATGCAAGGTGGTGAGATTCCACATGGGCAACCTGCAAAAGAAATTCCCTTTCTCACTCAGACTTATCTCAAAGAGCAGCCTTCAGATCAGGGACAATGCAATTGAATCTGCAAGGCAGATCAGCAACAAGGCCCTTGAAAAGAAGCTCGGCAAGACAGGATTCCAGATGATCATCAAAGTCTATCCTCATCACATACTGAGGGAGAATCCCCTGGCAGCAGGTGCAGGAGCAGACAGGATGAGCACGGGGATGGCCCACAGCTTCGGAAAGGCGATAGGCATCGCAGCCAGGGTGAAGAAAGGGCAGACACTCATCCATGTTTTTGTCGAGAAAGATCATGTGCCTGTCGCCAAACAGGCCCTGAAGCTCGCAGGATCAAAGCTCCCGTGCTCGACATCCATAGTGATCGACAAAGCTTGAGCTTTTAAGAGGTGGAGCAAATGCTTAACAACACATTATTCACTAATATCACACAAGGTTCTCTGGTCAGATATGAATCATACCTTTCAAACCCTATTGTGCAGGCAAAATATCTCATGGCACTGTGCATATTTGTCGGCTTCTGGATAATATCTGAAGCAATACTCTTCATCACCAGAAAATATGTAGAGGCACTGTTCGCCAAGACAGAGACAGATGTCGATGACAGGCTCATAGCAAAGACAAAGAGGCCCATAGCATGGTGGCTGAGGATAGTGGGCCTGAGACTCGGCATTTCTTACCTTGCGTATGAAGGGACGTTAGAAGTCATACTTGAAAGATTGCTTGATACATTGCACATAATACTTTTCATGTATATCCTTATCGCATTATTCAATGCATTCATAGAGTTCTTCGGACACAAATGGGCAAAGAAATCAAAGACCTCACTTGATGATCAGCTTCTGCCATTAGTGCACAGGATAATGTCAATAATCATGGCAGTCATCGGAGTCATATGGATAATCAAGACATGGGGAGTCGAGATAACACCCTTCCTTGCATCACTAGGTATTGCCGGCTTGGCCATATCATTCGCATTTCAGGATGCGCTCAAGAACATCATCGGCGGCGTTGCGCTGATACTTGACAAGAACTTCAACCTGAACGACAGCGTCAGGTTAAGTTCTGGAGAGACAGGCAGGGTGAGGGAGATAGGCCTCCGCAGCACAAAGATACAATCATGGGATGGCGAACTGATAATAATCCCTAACGGTGTGCTCTCAAATGCGACCATCTGGAATGTCGATCTCCCCCACAAGAAGCTCAGGGTAGTTGTGAATGCCGGTGTGGCTTATGGCAGCGATATCGACAAGGTCAAGAAGATCATAATGAAAGAGATCAAGACAGTGAAGGACATTGTCGATGATCCAGCACCTTATATAGAATTTACCGGCATGGGGGACTTTGCATTGAACATTGCAGTCAAGGTCTGGATACCCAACTCATCGGTCAAGATAGAAGTAAAGGATGAGCTGACAACAAAGATATACAATGCATTCAAGAAGAACAGGATAGAGATACCCTTCCCGACAAGGACCATCTATACCAAGAAGGGTTAATTTTTTATATTTAGACATATTCTGATAGGGCATGGACGAGCTAAAAACCAACTTCAAGGTCCCTGAAGGCCATGTATGCCAGGGCTGTCTTAAGTATGAGCAGTTCGGCCCAAAATGCTGGGTCTACTGGGAGAAGAAGAAGATCTGCACGCACAGGGTCGTGAATGTGGATGAGCTTTCTATGGAAAAGATGATGAAGTAAGTCTTGAGTCAATAATCTTCATTAGCTTACTTATAATCTCCTTTAGTTTCTCTTCGTTCCTCCTAAGATATTCTTTTGGGACAAACCTGCCCTCATAAACCACCTGATTCCTCTTTATGCGCATTTGATCAATCAGGGCTATCTCAGATTCAATGAAGTCATTATAAAACTTACCAAGATACAGGACCAGTGCCTCATGACTTACTGTCTTGAATCCATCTATGGCCATCAGCGCAACAATCAACTCCTTAATAATCTTATAATATTTCTCAACAACTAAAGAAGGATATCTATCATGATCAATATTATTGGCTTCGATCCTGGCATTAGCCATCTTTAAAATGGATCTGGACTTTGCTATGTCAGGAGAGACCTTATAAACCATATGCTCAATATCATTCCATGTTTTCATGATTGATAAAGATAATCAGAATTATTATGCCTTTTGCAGATTTATCGAGCAGAAATCTTCAAAAATCACAGCATATCCAGGTATCCTGAAAGAACAATTCCATTTGCCAAAGAATTTCGGAATTCTTCTGAAAGTTCTTTAGGATTTTCGGCGAAGAAAAGATTTATATCTCTATTTAGTGTTTTTTCGTACTGGGACAAATCCATGTCCTGTTCTTTTGCCTGAAGGAAAATATCAATATCGCTCCCTTCATGATCCTGACCCTTTGATGCAGAGCCGAACAAGAGAATCACATTTGGATGAAGACTATCATTCAGATGCTCTATCAATCCGGTCTCATGCAGCCTTAGGATCATGTCATTTCTCTTGTATAACTGGAATCTTTCTTCAGGATTTGCTTTATAGCTCGGGTATGTCGTGACCTTTTGTTTTCTTATGAAGCCATCCTTCTCCAATGCCTTCAGATGATTCCTGACTGTGGGCAGTGTGAGGTTTGTCTTTCTGCAGACCTCTCTTATCTGGAATAATCCGGTGGGATAATCAAAGAATAAACGCAGGATCCTGTATCTGGTATAATTTTGTATCATGTGATATAGAAATGTAGCAGTTGTTTATAAAGGTTTTGATTTTCCCTGAAAATATTTTTGAAAAACAGGTGCTGAAGAACTATTGATTCATCTCTGCCTTTGCTCTGTTTTTCTCATGCACATCCTGTCTTGTTGTTTGCCAATAAAGATCCTTGAATTTTCTTGCTGATGGATTTGACATGTCAAGCCTGAACATCTTTGCCTTGCCGACTCTTCTTGTCATTTTGACAATGCCTGCTGATTCCAGCTTGCTCCAGAACAATTTCAGAGTAGAATAACCGACACCTGAAAGGCTTGAAATGTCTGTCATGCTGTAGTCAAATTCCTCATTGACAACCAAGAAATCCATGACTCTAAGAATCGGGGAATCTCCAAAAATCTCTAGGAATATTGATTTATGCATAACATTTGGAGGATGAGTTCGGTATATAAATATTACTATCTTTGGCTTTTAATGGCTATTTCTAAAAATTTAATTTTGGCTTTCTAATATCTGTTTAGCTTTGTTGACAAACATGATTGACTTAATCCTTAATTGCTCAACCAAAGATTTGTCAAACACGTATCTTGTTGAGTATGTTGCCTCTTCTCGCTTTAATTTTGACTGCACATAAAATAAAAGATCATGATAATCAAAGAATAGACTGTTTATCAGAGCTATGTCCTCTGCATCAATTCCCTGGTTATGATATTCCTTAATCAACACACAGAGAGTGGCATCATGACTCTTGGTCCTGTAACCTTTCTTGCTCAGGAGCGCCATGGCTGCCTGATATGCTGCATAATAGCAACCTACAACACACCAGTCATGATAACCTAACTTCAGGTTGTCTTTAATGAATCTCAGATTATGCTCTGCCTTGGCTTGATGACCTTTGATGAGAGCTTTATCTTCTGGCTGCATGACCAAGATATTCTTCCTTTGGTAAGTCCTAATTTTATTTTCCAACAGTTTAGGATCATCTATCATCTTATTGAAGTCAAACAGCTTCATTATAATAAACCTCATAGAAGAACACATGATTCGTTATCGGGTAACCTGTGTTAAGGGCAGACTGCACAACATAATCCTGCTTCATCCTCAGTTCTGTCTTGAAATCAAGAAAAGTCATCTGGAAAACATTGATCCTTATGGCAGTCTGCGACTCGGCATATCTTTCTGCATTGCCTGTGTCCATTTTTTTATTAGTAATCAACAATAAATCAATATCAGAATCTTCGGTGTAGGTCCCTTTTGCAGTGGAACCGAACAGGAATGCTATGACCGGCTTCTCAGTGAGCTTGTCAAGAAAACATGCTATTGCATTCTTCCTTATGCTTGGTAGCATGCTTAACCTCTCGACATCAAACAGGGTGAATAATGCAAAGGTCTTGAGATTTTTCTTTGATGAATATTTCTTGAGATTTGCATCCTTTCTTGATGTGAGAAATCCCTCTTTCTCCAACTGGTTGAGGAATCTTGATGCGCTGTTCTCATTCAATCCTGTCCTTCTAGCAATCTCTCTCAGATGAAAGCTCTTATCCGTATTCCTGTAAAAGAGATACATAATCTTTGAGGTCCCTATTGTTTTCATTTTTTAAACGATTGTTTAAATATTTTAAACATTTATATATTTTATTGTTTCTATCTGGGATACGAAGCTTAATAAGATTATATGAGAAAAATCCGAAAATTATCCGAAATGTTGATATTAATTAAATTAGTATATTATTGTGGATTTCTTATACCCCTATTTATAAATGTTTTAGTTACTTGTTAGTGATTAACAGCGAAAACTATAAATACCTGAGAGTCTTAAAAGCAGTATGCTTGAATCATATCTGAACCAAGAATGCAACAGGAGAGGTTTTCTGACTGGACTAGCTAAACTTGCAGGCGGAGCAGCAATTGCAGCAACAGGACTGGATCTGCTAGCATCAGAAGCAGAGGCTGGAGAAAATTATTTTGGAACAAAAAGACCAGATCAAGAGTTATATGATATAATCAGTAACCTCAATCCAGAAAGGATGGAACAATTGAATGAACAGCAGAAATATAATCAAGTAGTTACCGAGCTCAAAGCTCCTCTTGAAAAGGCATTGAGATATGATTTGCAAAGCCTAGGAACATCAGAGAAGAAGAAACTTGCATATGCATTCAATAGTTATGGTATTGGAAAGAATGCAAGTTTGAATACAACAAAATTCAAATATGGAAATGAATTTATAATTGCCACTATCCTAAGTCCGGAGGTAAGCACTTTTTGGTACAGCCTCGCAGGGTATTACATGGCATCTGGAGACAATAAATCTGCAGTACCTTGCCTTAAGAAATTTGTTTCTCTTGAACCAAATGATAAAAGAACGCCAAGAATTCTAGATTGGATAGAAAAAAATTCATAAAAATCAGGTTTTCTTAATAATATTTTTAAATAAAAGCTGTCCAATAGCACATATGATCTGTAAAAAAGGGGTAATAGTACTAATTATTGTTCTATTACTATGTATAATAATCCATGCACAGGAACCTTGTAATCCAGCATTTGAGGATTGTCCAGATGAAGATGTCGATTACGAATCTGAAGACACATGGCAGGATCCGAATAATTATGGAGCAGCTACTTCTTCTCAAGTAGGGTATGCACTTCAGAATGGATGGATAAGTGCAGGCAATATCCAGCACCTGACAGTTGATCAACTCAGAGCTAATCTTAATAATCTTGATGCACCACATATTAATGGACTCACACAGACTCAGATAATGGGTTTCACAGGACCAGAAGTCTCAAACATCTACTATAGCATGCAAACAAACAGATACCAAGAGCTAACATCACCACAACTCACCCACCTCATGGACAATGGAATGATATTCAACAACCCATCCGGCTTCAACCCACAGGATTACAATGCAAATGCCTTGAATTCAGCATGGCAGCAGCACTACAATAATCCTGGACTCTATGTGAATGTAGGCACAGCAGGGAACGTGGGAATGACAAGGACAGCAACCCAGACAGGGAATCATGATGTGATGAATATCGATGGCAACACAATATACCTGGACACATTCAATCTCTATGATCACAGCATCAGCTCAGCAGGCAGCCAATGGATCATAATAGATGATGTCATGTTCAAGAATGTAAAGAACCTGATGAGAAGCGACAGGAACTGCAACAATGACAACTGCCTGAATGCAGACAGCGCAGAAGAGATAAGGATACCGAATGCGAGAGGCAGGGCAGAGGCACAGGTCTCCAAGGATATCACAATAGACTCAGACCATGAATACTATCTCAGCGAAGTGCAGCTCTTGGATGACAATGGCATCGTGCTGAAAGATGGGAAAGAGATCACATCCGCAAACACGCTGTTCTTTGCAGGAGAGAGCTCAAGCTTTGATGTGCTCTCAATATCCAGCGTGAGGAACTTTAATACAACCTACCTATATGATACCGCATTCCTCACAGACCTGGGGGGCCTCATAACAACAGACCAGGACATCCTCCCGAGTGTCAGGGATTTTGAGTATTATTTCGGAGAAGACATAGATGGCGAAAGATATGACATGGTATGCAACAAAGACAACAACCAAATCCTGCTGCATAACCATCTTCCAGGAAGCGGTAGAGAGATCCTCATCGACTGCGATAAGGATGGGGTGATCAATGCATCCCTAAGCGAACAGGAAACAAACCTGATGATAGATGAAAAATCCACCATCACGATAAAGACAGACAATACAAGAAAGATAGAGTTCAATCCGAACAAGACAATACCCAATCTAAGCAGTGTGATGAGAATAATAGCAGCGCCCACACCTAATTACTATTTCCTGAATGGGATCATGAAATATCAGAACAACAACATCAAGGAAGAGATAAATGTGGGAGATGCCCTGAATTCAGTAGAGATTGACCTCAACTTTGGATTCAAGTGCATGCAGCTGAGCAGGAATGCAATTTACTATTATTATGGGGATGATTACAGCACATTTTCCATAAGGAATCCATCTTACAATCCAGAAGAGCATTACTCAATCTGCCTCAAGAAAGCAGATGGAGACCTGCTTGGAGGAGAATCACAGGTCGATTTCCTGCAGAAACAGATGTTCTTCAAGGGCTATGCCGAGGCAAACAAGTTCGTGTTCGCGCCCAGCAAAGAGATAATCTCGCATCTTCTGCTCCCCATCTACCAGGGGTATTCAGATAACAGGATAGGCATGCAGTTCGACAATGAGCTCCACTTCGTGGAGAACAGCTATGCGACAGGAGAGAGGACATCCAATTCCAGCATGATAAACTCAGGTTATTTCACAATATTCGAGAGAGACCATAGGTATGTGAGAGTGAATCAGGCGCCTTACTCATCAGCTATAAAGAGCTACAGCGCAAGCTATGATGACTCACAGATAATCATTGGATATGACCTGATCCAATACAAGGACAATTATGTCAGGGTCATAAGAGAAGATAACAACAAACAACAATATGAGAGATGGCTGGCAGATGGATAGGAAGGGACAGATAACAATATGGATGATATTCGGAATTGTCATTATAGCAGTGCTCGCAATAACCATCTTCCTATGGGGCATGAGAGAATTCGGGGACAAACCAGAGCTGAACAGGTATGAGATACAATTGTTCACAGAGAGATGCCTCAAGGATACAGGAGAAAGCGCCCTCAAGAAGATCGGACTGCAAGGGACATATCTCCACCCGACAGATCATGTGGAGACAGAGTTCGGAAAAGTCGGGTACCTGTCAAGAAACGGAGAGAATGTCAACAGGACCTTGATCAATATCGAGCGTGACATCGCAGAGCATGTCATTGAGAACTTCGATATCTGCACTGGAAATTATTCTGTGTTCAAGCAGAAAGGACTGAAGATAAAGCAAGGAGATAAATATCTATCAGTCGGATTCGGCGAATATGCGACAATATTCACACTCAACTATCCAGTATCATTCATCCTCGCAAATTCTACTTTCAGCTTTGAGAGATTCGAGACAGAAGTGCCGATAAGGTTCAAAACACTGTTCAGCTATGCCCTTGGAGTCAAGGATCCAGACCTTATAGACATGACATATCTCGGCGACCTTGATGTCAACACCACAGTCCTTGATTACAACACATCAAAAGTGTATGTCTTTGATGATTCCTTATCAGAGATAAGATCAGAAGAGAGGCTGAAGAGCTATAAGCTGGCGTTTGCTGTGAAGTAAGAAGATTTGAATATTTCATATTTGTCATCGAAAAATATCTGATTCTATTGAAAATAAACTTGTTTTTTTCTGGAAAGAGATATTAAACTATATCTTCTTATAAAATAAAGAAAAAACCATGGTGGCTTGCACCTTGGTGAAATCCTCCGATTGAAAAAGAAAAGCAAAGATATTATTTAATGCTTTCGGTTTAGGCAATGGCGTGGTGGCTCAACCTGGTACAGCGCCAGGCTGAAGCCCTGGTGAGATCCTCCGATCTCATGCGGGTTCAAATACTCTTGACCCCTTGAGTTTGGAAATCCCGCCCGCGCCGCCTAAAACCTAATCCTCAGATATGCTCCACATCTGGTCAAAATATCTCTTGAAGTTGACAGCAATCTCTTTTGACTGGATAACAACACCTATCATGCCAGTGAAAGAGATGATAGCGACCTTATCAGCATAGACATAGGTTGTTGTGGGGAAGAAGCCGAACTGCTTGGGAAGAAAACGTCTTTCCTGGAGAGGAAAGATCTCCTTGCCCCGCGCATTCTGATAATATATTGACTTGACCTTGACACCCTTCCCATCCCTTCTCCTGGTCCAGTCAGTGATCCAGTGCTTCAGTATCTCTCTCATGATGCCTGTTGTTCCAAGACCATACATGTATTCTCCAGGCTTCAGGGTCTCGATCATATCTTCATAGATAGAGATTATGCCGCGCTTTCCCTTGAAGTGATGCACCTCCTGCTTCTCAGTGCCCATCTGATACTTCAGCTCAAGCTGAGGAAAAATCTCATCGAACTGCTCAATCTCTTTTCTCTTTCTTTCTGCGATTCGCTTGAGATTCTCAGGTGAGGCCACTTCAAAATATTTCTTCTCAGCTTTGGAGGAGGTGCTCACAAGGCCCTTTTCCATCAATCTCTCAAGAGTATCATAGACATTGACCCTGTGAACGCCTGATTTCTGTGCAACTAAACCGGCAGAAGCGCTCCGCATCTCCAGAAGTGCAATATAGACCTTTGCCTCATTCTGGCTGAGACCAAGGGTCTCTATGTTCCTAAGTAATCCAGGCTCAAACGGCATAATATAGGGTATATAAAGCTTTTATTTAAATATTTCTAATTGTAGTATTGATATATACTACATTTATTTATATATTTGGACCGGTATAATTATCACTGTAAAGTCATTAAGAGGTGACAAAAGTGAAACAGAATGAGATCCAAATGGCAATCAAGATCGCAGTGCTCGGAAAGAAGTCAAAGACATACACTGTGGAGACTGAAAAAGGAAAATGCCAGGAGAGCGGCGGGATGAGCAGCTGGGGCGTAATGATGATGAGGTAAAAATATGATAATCCTAAATGAAGATGACATAAGGACATTGAGGGAGCAAGGTTTCCTCAGCATAGAGCGACCAGAGGGAAAGCTTGTGCTCTATCATGAGACATCGATGGAGATAATGTGAGGTGATAAGATGAAACCTACACTTATGGAACTGGAAGCGGATCTTGATAAAATCATGGGAGGCAAAGAGCCAGATGGGATTCCTATTGGGTTGGGCTCCTGTCAAGGAACCTTAGAAATGCAATTGCTGATAAGACCTTACTTGAGACTCTTAAAGGATGAGAAGGGCATCACAATACCTGAAGCAATCACCATGGCACTCGAAAGATACAAAGGGAGCCTGCCATTGGTTGATGGGATATACTTTGCATGGGGCACCTACAGGAACCCAGAAGAGGAAAATCAAGCGATGGCTGGTGTTGAATCACAGATCTTGACAACGTATAAAGAGTTAGGCATAGAATTCAATTCAATAAAATAGACATGCTACCACAAACTAAATAAACAAATCATGGGGTTGATTAAATATGGAAGACGAATGGATGCTTGCAGAAGAAATTCCTGATATAGATTTCTTTTTCTCGCAGATATGGCTGAGCGCTTTTGTGAATGATATGGAAAAAAGCGTTGGAACAAATTATGAGAAGATACTCTGTGTGTACAGGGGATTCAACCTGACATTCTATTACGGCAAAGATGATTCAAAGAGATTTGCACAGCATGTCATAGATCTCATCAAGAAAGACAGGAAGTTTGGGCACAGGATAAATGACCAGATCTATAAGTTATCTGATAAACTTGCCACCTTCAGCAAGATGATTTATGATGCAGACCTTGGGAAGATGGACAACAATGAGCTGCTCAGACTGTTCAAGACACATGATGAGATGCATACTGAGCTGTATCAATGGGGATGGCTGCCAAATTCAATAGACATGTTCCATCCATTGTACACGGAGCTGCTGCTTTCCTATCTTGAGAAGAAGACAGGATCAAAAGAGGGAGCTAACAAGGCGTTGATAGCACTTACGCAGCCGCAGAAGAATTCCATACTTGCTGATATCGACGATGAGCTGCTGGAGATCGGTGCTGAGATAGAGAAGGACCAGAGCCAGACAGAGGTCTTCAAGAATAATAGCGCTAAGGCGATAAAGCAGAAGCTCAAGAAAGAGTTCCTGCAGAAGCTTGAGGATTATTGGCAGAAATACATGTATCTAGGTTATATGTGGTTAGGAATAGGGAAACAACTAGATGTGGAGGATTATATACAGACGCTGAAGGATTTTGTGGGCAAGGGTGTGAAGCTGACTGAGCAGGCAAAAGAGAACAAGAGGAGAGTTCTTGAAGATAACAAGAGAAGGAAAGAGGTGCTGAATGAATTGAAGATAGATGATGATCATAAAAACTTATTCGACCTCTGGGGAGATTTCATGCTGACGAAGATATACAGGAGGAATGCCCAGATCAAATCATTCTTCTATTTTGACAAACTTCAGAAGGAGATAGCAAAAAGGATAGGCGTGATACAAGAGCACCTGAGATTCATGCAGCCGGATGAGGTTGAGAATGCCTTGCATGGCGGTGAAGTGTATGTTGAGCTGCTCAACAAGAGGATGGAGTTCAGCGTCTACTATGCAGAGAAAGGATATGATGAATTTGTGACAGGAGAGGCTGCAAGAGAGCTGGCAAAAGCAGCAGAATCAGAAGTTGATAAGGATGTGACTGAAGTGACAGGCCAGGTCGCTTGCTTGGGGAAAGCAAAAGGCAGAGTGAAGATCATAATCAGGGCAAGCGATATGCATAAATTCGAGCAGGGTGACATCCTGGTGAGCATTGCGACAGATCCTGATGTTGTTCCAGCGATGAAGAAGGCAGCAGCAATAGTCACAGAGCAGGGAGGAGTCACTTCGCATGCAGCAATCGTGTCGCGTGAGTTAGGCACACCTTGCGTGATTGGCACAAAGATCGCAACCAAGGTCTTCAAGGATGGGGATCTTGTTGAAGTAGATGCAGAGAAAGGGATTGTGAGGAAAATCAGTAAATAAGATATTATTTTTCTGAAAATTCTTTATTATTGGTCTGCATTCTCGGAAATTTCACGATTTATTCTCTTTTTTTCCGGTTTCTTCGGAAGGAACACTGGACAAGTTGACGATGGGCATATTAAGATATTCAGATATAGATATAATGCCGTCGGTCCGGAGCCGACGGTTGCCCACACTGCAATGAACTAAGAGTGGAACTGATGGTTGCTGGGAAGGCCATTAAGTGATGAGACTCTGTTATGATGAGCAGTGTGGGCACTTCCTAGTTTAAATATTTTACTGCAAAACCCTTACAGTCTTCTCATAAGCAAATGAGGCAATGCCCCCAAGGAAGCCTGTTATCACCTGGAGAATGCCCATTGCAGTCAAGAATATTATTGGGATTATATCTAGGCTGTAGAGGATGTAGGCTGATAAGAACAAGAATGCTGATTTAAGAAGCACTCCGACGAATAGACTGATCCAATAAGATTTCCTGAGCTTCCTGAATGCCATGACAAGTAGGGTGTTGCCTATCCAGATGAAAGGAATCATGTAGAGCAGGAAGGGTGTGAAAGGCCCGAACAAGATGCCTCTTGACAAAACACCAAGAGAAGGCAGTAAGATTATCGGAAGAATCTTCCAGCCTTTGAGCTTCAGAGCATTGCTGATCAGGAAAGCATTGACCAACAAACCGACAACAATCTGAGGATGGCCGATGAAAAGCGGGATGCAGAAGCCAAGCACTGAAAAAATAACAAGCTCTGCAATCTGATAAGTGTTTGAGAAATCAACCTCTTCAAGAGTCACCCATTTTTTTATGTAAGCATACATGCCTGTTCACAATACTTATTCATTTAAATATTTTCTGGAGCGTCCAATCTTTCGCCTTGCTCAAGATATCTCAAGAAAATATTAGGGAAATAACAAATTCGCCTGCGAATTTGGATAAGCAGGATATTAACCCCAATATTTTCCAGAATAAGCAGTCTTAAGGCAAAGAATCAAAAGAACCACAACAACCTTTATAAATAAAATACCCAATAGCAGAGCAAAGAGGTGGGTAATGGACATCATCCTGGATGAATTCTGGAAGATACAGGACAAAGAGGGCTATGTCTCAGAAGAGGCCATGAAAAAGCTCTCGAAAAAGACAGGGATCCCGATAGTGAAGCTATATGCTGCAGCCTCATTCTATTCATTCATCTACACAAAGCCCCAGGGAAAATATGTGATAAGGCTGTGCAACAGCCCATCATGCTATCTCAATGGAAGCCTTAACATAGCAGAATGGATTGAGAAAGAGCTTGGCATAAGATCAGGCGAGACCACAAAAGACAGACTCTTCTCATTCCACATAGGATCATGCATCGGATGCTGCAATGAAGCCCCAGCCATGATGATAAACGACAAGGTCTATGGAAATCTGACAGAGCAGAAAGTGAAGGGGATATTTGAAAAATGCAGAAAGTGAAAGTGATGCAGATACTGAAGAAAGCCGACGGCGCGCTCGAGAAAGCAAAACAGCTCGGACCTGAGAGAGTGATAGAGCTACTCAACAAGAAGGACCTCAGGGGAAGAGGAGGAGCAGGATTCCATACAGGCAAGAAATGGGAGATGGCAAGGAATGCGCCTGGCGAGAAAAAATATGCGGTCTGCAATTCTGATGAAGGAGAGCCAGGCTCATTCAAGGACAAGTTCATATGGAACAATAATCCAGAAGCGGCCATCATAGGGCTCCAGACAGCTGCGTTCTGCATAGGGGCCCAAGAAGCGCTGATCTATCTGAGAGGAGAGTACAGATATCTCAAGAAGAATATTGAGAAGGCCATAACGAAGATAGGCGGAGTGCCAGTGAAGATCGTTGTCGGAGGAGGGGCATATGTGTGCGGAGAAGAGACAGCAATCCTTGAATCAATAGAAGGAAAAAGGGGCCAAGTCAGGAATAAGCCGCCATATCCAGTGACATATGGATTATTCGGGATGCCGACAGCAGTCAATAATGTAGAGACACTTGCAAATGTGCCACTTGCAGTGCTCTATGATGACTGGGATCCCAACCTGCGGCTTTTCTCATTATCAGGCAATGTGACAAAGCCAGGAGTTTATGAACTGCATATGGGCAGCAAATTCTCAGATCTTTTGGATCAGGGAAAACCAAAAAACAGGATAAAGGCTGCATTCTTAGGATGCTCAGGAGGAGTCATACCCTATGATCCTGACATGAGACTGACACCAGAACAGGTATGTGATATGCGATGCAGGCTCGGATCAAGAAGCTTCATAGCAGCAGATGAGAAGCACTCAATAGTGGAGCTGGCTGCAAACATCGCAAAATTCTATGAATATGAGAGCTGCGGCAAATGCACTCCGTGCAGGGAAGGCAACCACAGGATAGTCATGATACTTGAAAGTATGCTGGCGGGAAAAGGGAAGAGAGAGGACCTTGATACCCTGCAGGAGCTTGCAGAGGTCATAGAAGAGACATCAAGCTGCGGGCTCGGGCAGACATCAACACAGCACCTGAAGACAGGGCTCCAGCATTTCAGGAAAGAATTCGAGGCATTGATAAAATGAGAGTGAAAGTGGACGGCAAGGAGATGGAATTCGATGCACAAAAGAGCCTCCTGATAAATCTTAGAGCAAAAGGATTCTCAATACCATCGATGTGCTACCAGGAAGGGCTTGAAGCAGAAGCAAGATGCAGGCTCTGTGTCGTCGAGATAAAGGGAAAGCTGAAGACAAGCTGCTCGACATACCCGGAAGAGGGCATGGAGATCCTGACCAGTTCAGACAAAGTCAAGAGGGCGAGAAGGGTCAATGCAGAGCTGCTCTTTGCAGAGCACAGGAAATGCACCAATGTAGCCGGCCATGATAATGTATGCCAGATGATCGACGGCATAGAAAATATCGGCTCCAGATTCGAACCGAGAAAATCATATGAATCAGAGCTGGGGAATGCTGTGATAAGGGACAACAACCTCTGCATAAACTGCGGGAGATGCGTGCAGGTATGCGCAAAAGTCCAGGCGACATATGCCATAGATTTTGCAAAACGCGGCCATCATGAGCATGTCACGCCCTATTTCGAGCATAATCTCGCTGATGTGGCATGCACAAAATGCGGGCAGTGCATAGCAGCATGCCCTGTCGGAGCCATATCAGAAAGGGAGCACATCCCTGAAGTCCTCAGGGCGCTCAAGGACAAGAAAAAGACAGTGATCGCACAGACCGCACCTTCAATCAGGGCATCGCTTGGCGAGGAATTCGGCATGGAGCCAGGAACACTTGTGAAAGGGAAGATGGTGGCTGCATTACACAGATGCGGATTCGACAAGGTATTTGACACAGACCTCGGGGCAGACATCACAATAATGGAAGAGGCATCTGAGTTCCTTGAAAGAGCGAAGAAAGGAGGGCCATTCCCGATGATAACGACGTGCTGCCCTGCATGGATAAAATGCATGGAGCATTTCTATCATGAGCTCATACCCAACATGAGCACATGCAAGAGCCCGCACACAATGCTTGGGATACTGATAAAGAAATACTATGCAAAGAAAGAGGAGATACCTGAGAAGGACATTGTTGTGGTGAGCATAATGCCATGCACAGCAAAGAAATTCGAGTCAACAAGGCCTGAGCTCTCAGGGGATGTGGATTATGTGCTCACAACACGCGAGACTGCAAAGCTCATCAGGCTTCACAATATCGACTTCAGGAACCTGCCGGATGAAGAATTTGATCCTGCGCTCGGGATATCCACAGGGGCAGGAGTGATATTCGGGGCTACAGGGGGAGTCATGGAGGCTGCGCTCAGGACAGCATATGAATTAGGGACAGGAAAAAGCCTGACAAAGACAGAATTCGAACAGATAAGAGGCATGGAAGGCATCAAAGACGGAAGCATAATCATAAACGGTAATGAATACAGGTTTGCAGTGGCCAACGGACTGGCACATGCGCGTGAGCTCATCAAGAAAAAGGATGATTATCATTTCATAGAGATAATGGCATGCCCCGGAGGATGCATAGGGGGAGGAGGACAGCCTCTGCCTGTGGATCAAGAGATACTGAAGAAAAGGATGAATGCATTATACCAAGAGGATGCCCTGCTCCCATTGAGGAAATCCCACGAAAATCCTATTGTCAAACAGATATATGCAGAATTCCTGGATCATCCTCTCAGCAAGAAGGCAGAGAAGCTATTGCACACAAGATACACAAAAAGAAGCCAGTTCTGATCATTTCTGATTTCCGAAAAAAAATTGAGAAAATAGGTTATTTAGAACAGATTTCCGTCGCTGATCAGATATTATCCGATTTCTCTGCAATATTATCATGAATCCTTGAAAAATCTTTTTTTAGCCTCAGATCAAATAGATTAACATAACCAACCCGAGGTGGGAAAATGAGCTACAAAAAAAGAGGATTCACAAGCTTTCTTGGAAAAGCTGTGCTTGGTGCAGCGATATTCTATATAGGGCACTTTTCAGGAAGCAGTGAGATGAGGCAGTTCAAAAATGATATCCAGCAGGATGTCAGTGCAGTAAGCAGGTATATGCCGCCTGCACAGCAGAGAAATTATGTCGACGACTATGTATCTGGATTGACACCTAATGAGAGAGTGAAAACAATCTCAGGATACATACAGGAGATGCCTGACAGGGAACAGGAGATGCTGGCATTCAGGATGTACAATTCCCTGTCTGATCCTGCAAAGAGCCAGCTAAACCATATCATCGAAGGGGCTAACCCCCCAGACAGGTATGACAAGGCAGCAGGATTCATCAGGGAACTTGTGGGACAGTTCTGAGGTGACAAGATGGAATACCAATCATCATTTGTCAGGCAGAAGATGGAATCAAAAGATAATGGATACGACATCCTCCATGCAGAGAACCAGGCACCGATGACATCGGCAACCTCATTCCTGGAGAAGAACCACCCGATATTCGAGGAATCCATGAGGGTGCTTCAGGAATGCCAGAGAGAATATGACCGTGTGGCAAATGAGTACGGAGGAATCGCCGGCAAGGTGATGATAGCACTGAACCTCACAACACCGAAAAAGAGGCTTGAGAAGAGGGTTGCGAACCTAGAGTTCAACATCAGTGTCCTCGAGGAGATAGTGACGCATTCAGAGCAGTCCATAAAAGATCTGCATGGGCACTACATGTCAAGCTCAAGGGCCAAGATCGTGGCAGGCAGGAGCATGCAGGGCTATGAAAAGGTCGGCAAGGACATCGAAGAGCAGGCCGCACTCCTCATTGAGGATTACAACAGGTGCGATGATGAGGCCCTGAAGCTAGAGATAGAGAATGAGCTGTTCAGCCTTGAGCAGGACAGGCAAAGGGTGAAAGGGGAGCAGGAAGAATGCGCTGCGGAGATAATATTCCTCGACAATGCACTTGGCTCGCTCAACAAGTACAAGTCAGCAATGGGAAGCCTGACAAAGACAGCGAGGGCAGCGCTCAACTCAGGCAGGCTAATCAAGCGTGAGGTGGAATCATCACTGCCGTATGTTGTCAAGGGGCAGGAGACACTCAGCGCAATACAGGACATCTACCAGAACATACAGGCGCTCAAGACTGACCTGAGCAGGATATATGAAGTGAACCTCCGGAGCGTCGCTGAAGTGACAAAATATCACCTTGACCCATCGACAGCAAGGCTCGTGGATCCGGGGAAGACAAAAGCAGACGACTACAGCTCAAAAATAAAGGACAATATGGCAAAAGGGAGGGACACGCTGATCGATCAGGCAATGAAGATCATCGATAGGGACAGGAACAAGAAGAAGGGAAAAGATGCTTGAGCTAAGGATAAGTGAAGAGGAGATATCACAGGCCACAGAGAAGGCATGCGAGAGGCTGAACAATACAATATACAGCTTCAGGAGCTTCTTCAATAACCTCTACAGCAACAGGATGAGACAGGATGGGCTTGAGTCAATAATAAGGTTTGAGCGATTCCTGGGCATGCAGGGATGCATAAAAGAAAGATGCAGAAGGGCCCTCAGGATAGACCTTAACAGGGAGCTCACGATAGAGGAAGACCATCATCTGAACCTGTATTCCCTCATGAGATCAGCAGAAAGGTCCCTTAAAGAGCGCCATGACGCAGACCCAGAGACATGCGAGCTCTCATTCGATTATCAGGCAGGGGAATACAGCCTCATAGATTCAATAATCAGGGGCTACATGAACGGAGCCAGAAGAAGACCAGACAGCATGCCGCAATACACAGATGATTTCCTGACAAGGATACTGGATGAGACATCGATGCTGACAAAAAAGACCGGCAGAGAGAAGATCAGGATCTCATTCAATGGCGACAAGAAAAAGGCATCAAACATCAGGCACAAGGACTATTCTGAGATCATAGGCGCGGAAGAGGCAGTGCACACACTGAGATATACAATAAGCAGGCTGTGCTGCTATGACCCTGAGCAGCAGAAGAACATCTATTCAGGCTCACTGCCAAAGTCAATCCTCCTGTACGGACCTCCCGGCTCAGGGAAGACAAGCCTGATAGATGCATCAATAGGGTATGCGCAGATGCTCTGCGACATGAAAGGCATGCCCTTCAATCCCGGTGTCATAGACAACTCCCTGAAATCCATGTGGATGGGGAAATCAGTGGAGAACATCAGGAGGATGATCGAGGATGCCAGATCACCTGACGGGGCAGGCCTCATAATCATCGATGACTTCGACATGGTGCTGAACAGCAGGCAGAGCAAGGAACAGAATTTCGGCGAGGTCCAGGTGCTGCATGAGCTTCTCAACCAGATATCAGGATACGGGCACAATAATGATGGGAATCATATCTATCTGCTGACGAGCAACATGCCTGGCGCTGCAGATACAGCCCTGTTCGACAGGATAGAAGAGAAGATCCCGGTTAGAGGATGCTGCACCCAGGAAGATTTCAAAGAGCTCCTGAATAAAGAGCTGGGCACATACAGGGATCATGCTGATGATGGAGTGATCGAGAAGCTATCATCAGACCTCGGGAGGATGGGTGCATCAGGAAGGACAGCAACAAGGATGGCCAGATCAATGATAAGATACATCGACCACAGGATACCTGGACCAGAGTTCATCTGCGCGCCATATCATATCCAGGCCGGACAGAACAACGGATACAGGAGATTCAGCATGAAAGAATTGGGGATCCTGGACCAGCCTGAGGTCAGATCATATGTATAAATCAGGCTTTGTGAAGAGGTGGGAGCAGAGGAGAGAAGAGTTCAGGAAAGAGCTTGAGAATCTTGTTCTCGAAGATTATGAGACCAAGCTGAGCAGGTTCTCCGGGGAGATGGACCTGGAGAAGGCTAGAGAGGCACTCGGGAAGCAGGCAGGATTCGATGAGATAAGAAGATATGACCAAGAGGCATATGTATTCCAGGAAAGCCTTGACGCAGGACTTTATCCCAAGGCGCAGAGGCTCCATTCGATGAACGCCCATACCCTCAGAGTGCAATCATCAGCAAGGGAATATATTTCAGCAATATTCAGCCAGACCACCTCTGAATTCAGGAAAACAAAGAAAGAGCCCCTGAATATCCACAAACTTGAATCATGCTACAACCAGATGCAGGAGATTGCAGGCATACTGGGCAATGAAGGAAGATTCTCTGGTGAGCTTGACACTGCAGAGGCCGGATTGAAGAGAGTCTACAGGAGAATAGCTGCCAATGATCCAAAAAAAAGGAAGGTGAGAAAAATGAGAAGAGCTGCTGCAACACTGGCATTGATCGCATGCCTTGCCGGCGCCGGCTATGCGAAAAAGGAGCATATCCAGTCGTGGATAAACCCAAAGATAAGCTCATATTATCTGAAACAGAGCAAGGAAAGCGCCGGCCTTGAGAGGAAGCTTGAGCTCAGCTACAAAGCACTCGAGAGGGACGAAAGCCCTGAAGCTCTTGCTTTCCATAATGAGGCATATGAACGCTACATGATGAAGCACGGCCAGAAAGAGGGGAAACCTGGGATGGAAAGCATGCTTAATACACTGAGAGCCCACAAAAGAGCAGCTGAAAAACCCCAGCCTTTCTCTGCGATCGAGCATATCATACAGGGCATATACGCACAGGACACGCAGGCCGGCATGCACCATTACAGTGAGGCCATAAAGCATGACAGGCATCTGCTCGTGCCATATTTCAGGATGGCAAAAATCTATTCAGACATGGATGAGAAGGAGAACATGCTCAGGATGATGGAATCTGCACACAGGATAGCCCCTGACAACATGAGGATCTGTCAGGAATACGGGTGGAGCCTCTTTGTCAACAGGCAGTACTTTGATGCCGCAGATGCACTGTCAGGGGCTGTAGATGACAAGAGCGGGGCAGACTTCCACGGGGCGCTGGGGACCTCCCTGGCATACACAGGCAGGGCTGAGCAGGGCATGAAGCATCTGCAGATTGCCGTCGACAAAGACCAAAAAAATGCTGCCTGGCAGACCCAACTCGGAGCACTCCACTACAGGCAGGGAGATCTTGCCAGGGCGAGGACCCACCTATACATTGCATACAGGAACGGCGGCGACCAGGAACTTATCAGGATCATAGAAAAGATTGATTCTCGTCTACAAGAACACAAAAAATGACGGATTCTCGAGGGAGAAACCGGAAAAAAGCAAAAAATATTTAAATACCGACGGTTTTGTGACCTTCATCCGGCGAGAGCCGGAAATAAAAAGAGGTGAGCCTAAATGGCAGTTAAAGTTGCAAAAGTCGGTATTAAGAGGAAACCGGGCTACCTGTATTTCATCGACAAGCAGGGAGATGTCTCCATGGCTAAGATGAACAGGGGCGGCAAGAAAAAGAAGAAAGCCGTGAAGAAGAAAGCAACCAAGAAGAAGGCAAAGAAAAAGAAGAAGTAATTGCCTTTTTTTATTTTTTTTCTAAATTCTGCTTAAGAATCTCAAGCGCCCTGACAGCAGTCTCTTCAGGCCTTATCGACGTAGTGTCTATATAAAACACCTTGGTGCCGGCCTTCTCAAACAGGTCCTTAATCCAGAGAGACTGATACCTCTTCTTTATCATCGCCTGGAAATCCAGATTCTCGAATATGGCCTTGTCCTGCTTCTTCCTCACACCGATCCTCCCAACCACAACATCAGGCTCGGCAACCAGGATAATGAGTATATCAGGCGGATTCTTCAAGGCCAGCTTGTTCCCCGGGAGCTTGAGGATATCCTGCATATCCATGCCATCACCCTGGACCGGCTGGTACACAAGGCTGGACGGCAGGCCCCGCTCCTGTATTATCATCTTGCCGGCCTGCAAAGCAGGGATCACCATGCAATTATACAGCATCTCCCTGTCCAGAGAGAAAGCCATGGCAGTCGATAATGCACCATAATCCCTGGAGTTCCTGCGTACGATCTCATCGCGGATCGCCTTGCCCACCATAGCAAAGGTCGGCTCAGCTGAAACAATGACATCATAAGTGATGAAATCATCCTTCAGGGGGATGCGTGAATTCCTCGACTCAAATTCCCTGGCATCAAAGACAGCATTGCCACGCTCTTTGAAGAAATCCTTGATAGAATCCAGAATCAATCCCTTGCCTGCAAGATCCATGCCTTCAATCATCACAAAAATAGCCATCACCTCTCATACTGATTCCTAAGCTGAATTTTATAAATCTTTTCAAAAGAAGGCAAGAAAACATTTAAATACATAATACACCAAGATAGTCTCATGAAATACAGATGCATGGCCTGCAATTACAGATTTGAATGGAAAAGGGAGAAAAAGCCTGAAAGGTGCCCTTACTGCGCAAAAAGAGCTGAGCTCAAGATAGAGATGTCCTCAGCAGACATGGTCAGAGATGTGGATGACATCGCATAAATGAGTATCCGGCTTCATTCTTTCAGCCTAATATTCATTTATTGATCCAAGCATTCATTTATTAATCCAAGCCAGCAATAAGATCAAGTGTACAATCCTGCAAATATTACCCCCTCATATCACATCATATAAAAACAAAATCTTTATATACCCACATCGGGCTTTAGAAGACATGAAAGAACGCATCACAGTGACTCTTGAATCTGACATCCTAAGACAGGTGGATCTCTCTGTCGATGGATATACCATCAAGAACAGGTCTCATGCCATAGAAGTGCTCCTCTGCAAAGCCCTCGGCAAAGACAAGGCAGGAACAGCCCTCATCCTCGCAGGAGGACGGCTGAACAGGCTGAAAGGAACGCTGACAAACATCTCGCCGGTCATGGCACTGGTCAAGAACAAGCCGATCCTGGAGCACAATATAGACCTCCTGAAAAGGTACGGGGTGAAGGAGATGATAATATGGATAAACCCCAGATCCCAGGACGTCAAGGATTATTTCGGCGACGGAAGCAGATTCGGGGTGAGCATCACTTATCTGGATGAAGGGGAGCCACTCGGCACAGGAGCGCCGCTGAAGAAAGCAAGGCCTTTCCTCAAGGAGACATTCATCGTGTGCAACGGCGATGAGCTCAAGGATGTCAACATAGACGACCTCATGAGATTCCACAGGGACAAGAAAGCAAATGTCACCTTAGCCCTGACCACTGTACAGGACCCCAGCAAATACGGGGCCGCAAACCTCCATGGGGACAGGGTGATCGACTTCACAGAGAAGCCGAAAAAGGGCACGCATAGCTCAAACCTGATCAATGCCGGCATCTACATATGCGAACCAAAGGTGATAGACCTCATACCTGATGGTCATGTCGGCATGGAAAAGGACATATTCCCCCTGATCGCCAAAGACAAAAAGCTTTTCGGGTTCAGCTTCTGCGGCCAATGGTATGACTGCGGAAACCAGGAAGGATATGAAAAGGCACTCAAAGAATGGAAAGGATGAATGCTTCCCTACCTGAAATGATCATAGCCGCGGCCAAACTCCATAATCTTATTATTGTATGAAAGGACACATCCCCCGGATGTTATGACCCCTACAATGAAATATCTGCATCTTATCTTACCAAGATTTTTCCGAGGGATAGTGAAGAGCAGCTCATAATCCTCACCGCCGTAAAGAGCCAGCTTATACGGGTCCAGTCCCATCTTCCCAGATACCCTGATCAGCTCTCCGCTGACAGGAACAAAGGAATGGTATATCCTGCATCCTTTCTTCGAAAGGCGGCAGATATGCCTGAGATCAGTCGCGAGCCCGTCACTAAGGTCTATCATTGAGGTGGCAAAAGGAGCGATCTTCCTTGACAAATCCAGCCTGGCCCTTGGTTCAAGATGACGCCTGACAAGCGATGACTTTATCTTCCTATTTATGCAAAGCCTGCCAGCCTCTGACTCCCCGAGATGGCCTGTCACACAGATAAGGTCTCCGGACCTTGCAGTGCTCCGAAGCGAAATATCCTTCTTCTTCACAGACCCGGTCATGGCGACATTTATTATCAGTTTCTCAGACTTTGAGGTGTCACCGCCGATGATATCGATCCCGTGCCTCCTGCATGCCAGGCCCATCCCCTTGTAGATGCTCTTGACATAATCAAGGCCCACTTCAGGAAGCCCTATCGAGACAAGGCAATATTCAGGGGTGCCCCCTATTGCGGCAATATCAGAAACATTGACTTCGATAGCTTTCATGCCTATCTGCTCAGGAGTGAAATACTTCCTGGAGAAGTGAACATCCTCAATTAGGATATCGGTCGTATACACATGGAACTCGCTTTTCCTTGATGACCTCACAACAGCAACATCATCATCAATGCCGACGACAACATCCCTGTTCCTGGGCCTCCTCTTAATGCTCTCCAAAAGATGGACCTCATCCCTTATCTTGCCGCTCATCCCAGCAACCCCATTTCCTGTTCACCCAATCAGCTCCAGATACTTCCTGATCTGGAAACTTATGTCAGGCGCATTCAATATCGCAGATATCATGGCCACACTGCTGGCGCCTGCTTCCAGGACACAGGACATGTTCGAATAATCAATGCCGCCAATAGCGACAATCGGCAGACCAACAGCTGAATGGATCTCCCTTACCAGCCCTATGCCGACAGGAGGACCAGCATCACCTTTGGTTACTGTACCATAGATCGGACCCACCCCAAGATAATCAGCGCCACCCTCCTTAGCCGCAAGAGCATGCTTCATCTCGCTGCAGGAAACCCCTAAAATCCTGCCACCGATTATCTCCCTTATCTCATGAAAAGTCCTGCTGCACAGGTCATTCTGACCAAGATGGACCCCGTCTGCATCAACCTTCTCGCACAACTCAGGATAATCATTGATGATGAAAGTTGCATGATGATCCCTTGTGAGATGACGCAGCCTAAGAGCTTCAGACTCGAGGTCTTCAGGACTGATATTCTTCGCCCTCAGCTGAATAATCCTGGCGCCGCCCTCAAGCATCCTCTGGACCTGATCATAGAGGGGCAATGCACAAAATTCAGTGTCAGTTATGCAATAAAGCCTTGCCGGGAAATCAAATTCCATTAGACAACAGAATAGGTGATGATTAATAAAAATTATGTATTTTCAATGAATTCTCAATTCTGTAGATACATGGAAATAACGATTTCATGAATAATCTATAATGATTTCATAAATAATATAAAGGGCCCTTAGCTCTTTCAATGCATGATATGCCTAGGGATAGAGAGTACAGCACACACATTCGGAGCAGGGATCGTCAAAGGGAAGAAAGTCCTTGCAAATGCCATGGATTCCTTCACAACAGAGAAAGGCGGCATGATACCCTCAGATGTGGCAGAACACCACATCCAGGCATGTGATGAAGTCATCAATAAAGCACTCTCCCAAGCAGGAATCACGCTTGCGGATATTGACCTGATCGCTTATTCAAGAAGCCCGGGAATAGGACATACGCTCAGGATCGGGGCAGTGGCTGCAAAATCACTGGCAATCCGGCTTGGAGTGCCGATTGTCGGGGTGAACCATTGTGTCGCACATCTAGAGATAGGGAGACTTCTGACAAAGGCTAAGGATCCAGTGCTGCTGTATGCATCAGGGGCAAATACCCAGGTCATAGCATATGAAGCAGGGAAATACAGGGTATTCGGAGAGACGCTTGACATCGGGATAGGCAATTTGCTTGATGCATTCGCCAGATCGATGGGGCTCGGATTCCCAGGAGGCAAAAAAATATATGATCTCGGCCTGAAAGGCAAGAACTACATCGAACTGCCCTATAGAGTCAAGGGCATGGATGTGAGCTTCGGCGGGCTTCTCACAAATGTCAAGCAAAAAGCAAAATCAGGAGAGCACAAGATAGAAGACATCTGCTACAGCCTGCAGGAGACAGTGTATGCAATGCTTGTCGAGGTGAGCGAGAGGGCTATGGCCCATACAGGCAAACAAGAACTGCTCCTCGGCGGAGGAGTGGCGTGCAACAAACGTCTCCAGGATATGGCGCAGAAGATGTGCAAGGAAAGGGGAGCCATATGCTTTGTGCTCGATAACCAATTCAATGTAGATAATGGGGCGATGATAGCCTGGCTAGGCATGCTCGAGCATGAAGCAGGGAATTCCAATATGGATCATGGCTCATGGGGGATAGACCCTTATGAAAGGACTGATGACATCAAAGTCAACTGGCGATAGAATCCAGGAACTTCGTCTTCTCGATTATCAATGCAATAGCGATGACAAAAGGCACAGAGACAATGAGCCTTAACAGGAGGAACCTGAATCCGAGGAATGAGAGCTCGAATATCTCCTCCACAAACTTGAAAGTGGACCAGGCACCGATGAACAATGCGACATTCAGGAGCCTGGCACCTTTCTTCCTCATGGCAGCTGCCAAGGGAAAAGCCAGGTAAAGAGGTCCGAGCATGACAGTGCCAAGCATGAAGCTCAGGACAGCCCCTTTCACTCCAGAAGCCTTCCCCAGGCGCTTGACAACAGCTTCCTTAGGGACCCATACCTCAAAAAGGCCCATCAGGATGAAAAATCCTGGGAGAAAATACAATATCATTAGAAGATGGCTGAAATCCGCCTCCAGAATCATGCTCCTGTAAAAATCAGGCCACTTCAGCATTGTCACAAGCATGACTGCAATTATCATGGTCAGAATTGCCTTGTGATGGTGGTTCTTCATCCTATGGATCAATATACCACCCCGATAATCGCACCTACTAATATAGCAGCCACGAGGCCAAGGCTGTTCCTCACAAGAGCGAAACGCCAGCCCATCTCCTTGATCTCTATAGGGAGACTGAAAGAGTGCACCATTATCAGGCTTGTTATCAGAACACCGATAAAACCAGGGTTGACACCGCTTGAAAGGAGCTGGCCTGCAATCGGGAATGTGATGAATTCTGGGATATGCACAATGGCACCCAGCAAAGCAGCGAGGACATAGCCCTTCAGGCCGGGATTGGCAGAAATTTCAGTAATAATGCCTTCATAAGAAAACAGCTTCTGGATGAACAATAGGACAAGTATCACTATTATCAGCAGAGGGAATATCTTCTGGAAAGATCTCCAGGCCAGGCGCAGTGACTCATTTGTCTTATTATTATCACGCCTGAAGAAGCAAACAAGCACTGTAAAGACAACAATATTAAAAATTATCGGCACAATCATCGTCAACTAAAACAAATATGTGTTTAAAAAGTTTATCTAATGCTCTGAGGAAGAGAAAGAGAGAAAAATAAAGCGAAAGAGAGAAAGAAATGAAGAGAAAGAGATAGAGAGAATAATCCACATCTCCAAAACCAGATAAGCCAAAAACCGGATCAGGACTTAAGCAGATAAGAAATGGTGTATCTCCTGTCAATGCTCAATACATCCTGCGGAACCCTGAATGAGGCCTTCATCTTATCCAAGACCACATTGAACACAACATAAGAACCTGTGATGCCCAAAGTGAATGCGAGGCGCTCAATGACAACAACAGGGATAAGCATCAGCCACTGCTCAGGTGCCATAGGCACAGCATACATCCAGGCAGCGCTCCCGACTGCGTGGGCAGTGAAAGTCGATCCCAGGCTCTTCAGCAGAAGGTTGTCAGAATACCTCTTTGGGAGGATCTTGACAATGACTGGGATCCACCAGAACATCGCATAAAGCCATGCAGCCCTCCCTGTCGGGTTAGCGATGAACAGAGCCATGCAGACAAGAGGGACAGCAATGCCGATGTATCTTCTCTTTGAACCAAAATATATCGCTGCAAATACCATGGGGGTCAGCCTAATCATGTTTATCAGGGTGAATGCCTTGCCGAATATCAGGTAATCGGCAATCTGCGCCCCAAGAACAGATATCGCACCAAAAACAGGGCCTAGAAAAGCTCCTGCAATAGGACCGAAAAACTGGAAAAGAGTGAAGTACTGGGCTTCTGATCCTATCACGCTTGAGAAATTGAGCCTGTTCGCAACAAACACCACTGCAATGAACAGCCCGAGGAATGCAATCCTTTTGACACTGAAGATCTCCTGAATTTTCATGATACAAGTGAATCTTAAGGCATCATATAAAAAGTTTTCTGGCATTAAACAGCATGATCATGAGTAGAATTTGTATTCCTGCAGTGATGAATCTTATCAATTCACTTTGTGTGCGACTTCCTGAACTTCTTCTCTAATTCAGGAGGGAACTCATTCAGGATAAGACCGCACTCCCTGCATACCAGCTCATCATCCTTCTTGCTGTAAGCCACATCAGGGCTGCCGCAATCAGGGCATTCCTTAAGATCTGAAAGCTTCATATCAGGCCAGAAATCGGATTGTCAATATAAATATTTTGCTGTGAGAGCCCTGAACAATTAAGGATGTGCTAGAAATGTGAGAATGAGCTATTCCAGACAGGAAGTTATTTTGCTGTTTTTCTTGCTTCGATTATCTGATCAAGGATCTTCTGCCTGCCTCTCCACTCAAGGGCCTGCTCGAGGACTTCGCTCAGTGTGTCAACAGGTATGATCGTTATTTTCTTCAGCGTCTCTGCTTCAAGCACAATATCCTTCATATTGGACCTTGGCACAATCACATTCCTGATGCCTGCCTCAGCAACTGCCTCAACCTTGGATGAGACACCCCCGACAGGAAGGACTTCCCCCCTCACAGAAAGGGAGCCTGTCATCGCAAAATTCTGCTTCACAGGGATCCCCTTAAGGGCGCTGATCACTGCTGTGGCGACAGCTATAGATGCAGAATCCCCTTCAACACCCTCATAGGTCTGGAGGAACTGGACATATATATCATACTTGCCCTTGATGTCCTCGCCGAAATACCTCTTCACGATAGCAGAGACATTCTTCACAGCCTCCTTTGCAATTGTCCCCAGCTTGCCGGTCGCAATGAACTGGTTCTCCTTGCCGCCGAAAGTCACCTGGGCCTCGATAGGGAGTATTATCCCAGACAGGGCGCTTCCGCTTCCCATGACAGCCAGTCCGTTAACCCTCCCGACTGTCCTGCCTCTTATCTTGATGACCTCATAATCCTTCTTGCGCTCTATGTACTTGTCAGCTATCTGCTGTTCGAGCGTCCTGGCAATCTTCAAAGCTTCCAGGATATGCTTCCTCTCGACAATCTGGGCATTCTTCTCAACAGCCAGGTCACCTGCAGCCCTGACCAACCCACCGAGCTCTCTCAGCCTCAATGTGAGATGCCCTTTCCTGTTAGCCATCTTCCTCGCCTCATTGAGTATCTGCGAGACAGCCTCTCTCGAGAAATGAGGTATCTTCTTGTCCTTGTCGACCTCCTGGGCAACAAAGACTGCAATCTTCCTCCTGTTCTCAGGCGTATCAGGAAGCGTCTCATTCATGTAGACCTCATAGCCATAGCCCCTTATCCTTGACCTGAGCGCAGGGTGCATATGCTTGACTGTCTCAAGATTTCCTGCTGCGACAAGGATGAACCTGCACGGCACAGGCTCTGTCCTGACCATGGCGCCTGCACTGCGCTCGCTCTGCCCGGTTATCGAATATTTCCCCTCCTGCAGGGAGGTCAGCAGCTCCTGCTGGGTATGAGGCTGGAGAGTCGCTATCTCATCTATGAAAAGGACACCCATGTGGGCCTTATGTATCATCCCGGCGACAACCCTCTCATGCGCAGGAGTCCCGAGACCGCCGCTCTGGAAAGGATCGTGGAGAACATCTCCGAGCAGGGCTCCGGCATGAGCGCCAGTGGCATCCATGAAAGGGGCCTGCTCCTTATTGAAATTATCCACAATGACTTTAGGGACAAGAGTCTTGGTGTTCATCTTCTTGCCGATGTTCATTATCATTATTATGCCGATGAGGAACATCATGGAGGCGATGAGAGAAGCGGCATAGACGACATCAGGGAGATATCCTGTACGCCATGCCCACCAGGGAAGCAGTGAGAACACAACCAAGAGAACAAAAAGGATCACGTTCTGGTTGCGCATGAGCCCCATCGATGAATACCTTGCCTGATTGACAATCTCCCTGCCCTGGCCAGCAGCGACAGTCCTTATCAAAGGCTGGTTCTCATCATTGGGATTCGGGAAGGAGACTATGTCCATGAGCTTCTCCTTGGGAAGCAGCTCTGCGAGGGCCAAACCAAGCATGCTCTTCCCTGTCCCAGGCTCGCCTATAAGAAGGACATGCCTCCTCTGGTTTGCGACCTTCTTTATGACCCTGACAGCCTCATCCTGGCCGATCACCTGGCCTATCATGGTCTTGGAAAGCTCAATATCCTTGGTTGTCTGGAACTCAATGCCTAGGTCAGACTCATCCACAATCTCATACACCTTGCCATCCTGCGGCAGTGCCTTGTCAGATGCAGCACCCTTGGAAACAACATTCTTGGATTTGGGATCCTTGAACTTACCACCCTTGGACTTTCCATCCTTGGGCTTACTATCCTTGGTTTTGACATTCCTGGATCCCTGCTTTGCCTTACGGACTGAAGATTTTACAGGCTTCCTTGAGACATTCTTAGAATCCTTTCCCTTGACAATTTTGCCTGCCATCACCCTGCGAACGAGAGGTGCATTTTTAAATTTTATGCAGAATAAGTCAAGAGAACAGCGAAAAAACAGAGCAAAAATGCAATATTTCCGGGTTTTCCTGAAAAACGTTTATATTGCAGGATAACCCCCATATTCCGGGATTGATATGGATGAGAAACTGCTGCTGAAAGGTGCATTGATCGGAAGCATCATAGGACTTATAGGGCTGCTTGTGACAGGAGCCACAAGCGAGAGCATAAAGGACTATGAAAACAAGGAAATGCTGGATTATGGAAGCGAAATGAGAGCAGAAGGAGTCATAGATTCAATAAGCTCAAACGGCAACATGAGCTTCATAACACTCAAAAGAGAGACTGAACTCGGGATAATACTGTTTGACAGCTATCCCCTGCCATTAGAAAAAGGGGACAGGATCGAGATAAGGGGCACATTGGATGAATACAATGGCGAAGATGAGCTGATAGCGAGCGAGATAAGGCTGATATCAAGGCAGTAACATCAGCATAATCAGGCAACAAACTATATAAATAAACATATCTCAACATGAACCATGAACCCGCAGCACAGAAAGACAGAGCATAAGTTATCAATGCCCATAATCTCTCTCTTGATATTCTTCTCACTGGCAATTCAGGCATCCGGCGGGATCTCAATACAGTATGAATGCTATGAAAACAGGTGCACAGCCAATGATTTCATAAAATGGGAAGTGAATTTCGTCAATGATGCTGAAGTCGGATTCACCATCAAGAGCATCCAGCTCGTGAACTCTAAGGATGCAGTTATTGCGCAGAAGATAGGAATAAACAGATTCCTGAATCCCGAGGAAAGCATATTATCATCATTCTCAGGCACAGTGCCTGCGCCAGACCAGGGCGACAAAGTGCTCTACAAGCCCTGCCTAGTCATAGAGATAGACGAGACAGAGAGCACCCTCTGCGCGCCAGAATACCTCAACCTCACTGTCGAGGAATTCGAAGGGGAATGCATGCTCGACACTGACTGCGAATATGGGTATGAATGCGTGGACAATACCTGCCAGGCAAGCGGGTGCGGATACTGCCAGTATTATCTCAATGGAAAATGCTTCGAATATGACTGCTGCAAGGATTCAGAATGCCTTTATGATGAGGTATGCGATGAGCACAGATGCCAGAAGCTGTCCTGCGGCACACTGGAACACCCGGAAGACCACGGATGCGTATCAGGATGCAGGACTGATGAATACCTGTCAAACGGCGAGTGCGTCAGGCTCGAATGCAGCTATGACGAGAGGGCAGAGAACCATTTCTGCATGCCCCTGAACTGCGGCGATGATGAGTATGCGAGCAACCATGAGTGCATCAAGCTGCAATGCGCGCCGGATGAGTATGCATCAGGGCACAGATGCATCAAGCTGCAATGCGCAGACGATGAGCTTGCGACAGAAGGAGGATGCGTCAAGCTCCAATGCGATGATGACGAGTATGTGTTCAATCACGAGTGCAAGAAGCTCATATGCGCATATGATGAATTCATATCAAACCACAAATGCGTGAAGCTGAACTGCGCAGAGGATGAGAAAGCAGAGCATCACACATGCGTCAAGCTCAACTGCGGAGCCCTCCAGAAAACAGTGAACCACCAGTGCACAGGCGGCGGCCTGCTGGTCTTTGTGCTGCTCGGCCTGTTCATAGGGGCTGTCCTGATAATATTCGTGGCATTCCTTCTCTCAAACATGAGCAGGGTCTGATCCCTAAGTCCTTACGACCGCACTGCTGCCGGAAAGCCTGTCTGCGAAACCTGCCCCTGCATAATACCCCCTTCTTGAATATACATCGAACAATGTGTCGAATAAGGTGCGCCTGGTCTCAAACCTCCTGAACTCGACAGTCAGGTTCAGCTCTGCCCCCAAATAATCCGCCACATCCTCCTTATAGCCGAGCTGGTCGACAAGGCCAAGCTCAAGAGCCTGCTTGCCGATATAGAATTTTGCTGATGAAATCTCACTGATCTGATCATCGCTCAGCTGCCTCTTCTCTGCGACATCATCAAGGAACATAGCATGTATCATGTCAATCGCATCCTGGAGATAAAACCTCTCATTGTCCCCAAGCTTCCTGAAAGGCACTCCAGCATCCTTATATTCACCAGAGACAAGCCTCTCATAGCTCACATTATATCTCTCCATGAGCCCGGAGAACTCGAGATATGAAGAGATGACACCCACACTCCCTGTTATTGACATAGGGGAACAGATTATATGGTCAGCTGCAGAGGCGATCCAGTAAGCGCCTGAGGTCCCAGACTCCCTGATCCATGCCACAGTAGGCTTCCCTACAGACTCCACTGCCCTGACGATTTCTTCAGAGGCGACAGCGCCTCCTCCAGGAGAATTAATCTCAAACACAATTGCCTTGATCGTGTCATCCTCATCCGCGTCTTCGATATGCCTGATGACATCATCAGACAGGACAGTGCTCTCGTCAAGGAAACCCCCGTCGCTGGTCGCGATGACCCCCTTTATCGGGATGAGCGCGACATTACCCTCACGATCCGGCACAGAGAACATCTGGATGCAGCTTGACAGCATGAAACTGAATGCTGAAAGCAGTATGATGACCAACAAAACAGTGCCCCACTTCCGGGAATTAGCCCCGGACCTGACATCCTTCACAGCAGGCGCAGGCCTGTATTCCTCGGGTATATCCTTATAAGGATCCTCTACAGATTTGACCTCTTGATTAGCGTCAGACTTTACCTGTGACTTAACAACAGATCCAACCTCAGACTTATCTGCAGGCTTTAGTTTCCGGACATTCTGTTTCTTCATAATTTCTCACCTGATTTCAGATCATATCTGCATTTATAACAGAAAGAATCCCTCGGCCCGAGCACAGCGCCGCATTTCGGGCAGTGCCTCTGATGACGATAGAGATCATTCTTCCTCTTATGATTAATCAATATGAAAGGGGATATGACGACAACCAATACAATTAGGGCCAAAAAGGCAATCCTGAAATAATCTGTCCTGCATGACCCGTCTTCAGCCTTCTGGAAAAAATGGCACAGCACATCTACACATTCATGGTCCTTTATGACCTGTCTCTTTCCGCAGTACAGTTTTATGCACCTGTGGTCCACGGCCTTCTCATCGTCAGCGCAGTTGAGCTTTATGCAGAAGAAACCTGACTTATATTCATCAGGGGTGCATTCCATATCGACACAATGATGGTCCATTATGACCTCATTATCTCTGCAGACAAGGGGGGTGCAGGTGTTGTTGATGCATGTGGACGCATCATTGCACATCCCCGGGGTGCAGCACTCAAAGTCATGGCAGGAATGGTTCCTTGGAAACTGGCATTCGGAGCAGTTCAGCTTCGTGCAGCGGGTATTGATGCATACCTCATCATCCCCGCAATACAGGGTACCCGGACAATAATTGGCCGGCTTGACAGGCAGGGTGTAGTTGTCATCATAGCAGAACTCAAGATTCTTATCGATGAACTCTGACCTGTTGACCTCGTACCCGAGAGCCCACCAGTCATCATAATCGACTTTCCTGGTGAAGCAGATATTGTAAACCACCTCATTGTCTGTATTAGGTGCAGGCAGGACTGAAGTGAAGTTGAGAGTCCTTGTCTCGCTGGGCGCAATCTCGAAGATATCCTCATAATGGGCTATCGATGACCCAGAAGGTGTCTTAAGGTTTATCTTATACAGGGCCAGGACCTTCCCGCCGTGATTCTTGTAAGTGAATATCCAGGTTATCTGATGGCCCTGCCTGCAGTCATCATCTTCGCAGACATAATCCATCTGATAGTCATAAGCAGCCAGCGCAGAGACAGACATAAGCATGAACATAATAGCTGCCAAAGAAAAGAACTTAAGCCCTCTCATAATCTCCCTCCTAGCTCGACTGTCTGGGTCCTTGACATCATCTCGCAGAGTCTCGTCTTCTTCAAGATAAGATGGAGCGGGTCAAATATCCAGAGGAAAAATATCGGGAAAACCGGTATGAGGAAGATGTTCCTGATGAAAACCTGCCAGGCAGTAAGCGGGGCATTTTCCAGAGAAATGACCCTGAGCCCGAACAGCATCTGGCCGACAGTCTGACCAAGCTTAAACTGGAGGATGAATGCATAAATGAAAAAGAAAAGGAAGATGAGCATCCCTATCATCAGAAGGACAGGATCAAGGGTCATGCTCTTCACTGCAGCAAATGACCTGTCAGGAATCCTTTCTGTCAGCATTGATCTGAAGGGAGTTGTGAAGAATATGTCAACAATGAAGATATCTGCCACAAAAGCCAGCAATCTCCTGAAAATGCCAGCCGACACTGGACCGGCTGAACCAACCTCTTTTTCAACTTCCATCACCCAAAAAAAAGCTGATGTATATTTAAGTTTTATTGAAAAGAGCCTTAAACCGGCCCTAAAAGGCCTTATTTGGCAAAAATTTTTAAATAAACCGAATTTCTAGGCTATCCATGAGCCGAAAAAAGGAAGAACAGGCAAGGCAGGAACAGATTGAGTCAGAAATCAGGAGAATAAAGCTTCCGAAAAGCCCTGAGACCTTCGGCATTGTAGAGCAGAGGCTTGGAGGCAGCAGGATGAAGGTGCGCTGCCTGGATGGCAAGGACAGGGTCTGCAGGATACCAGGAAGGCTCAAGAGAAAGCTATGGGTGCGAGAAGGTGACCTCATAATAGTAGAACCCTGGGAATTCTCAGCAGATGACAAAGGGGATGTCATATTCAAGTACAGGAATACCCAGATAGATTTCCTGAAGAAGAAAGGATATCTGAACAAACTAGCAGAGTTTGAAGAGTTCTGAGATAGATAAACAGGCAATCAGTTCTGGCATGATAGAACATACAATTATCAAAAGAGAAACTCAGTCTGACCATAATCTGATCAGAAATCATAGGTATGCTGCCCGACATATCCTGAGAATATCCTGACAAGAAACCTGCATCCAAAGCCAGCTGACAACAGGCGGCTCTGTCCGGAATCTTGCTAACGCTCGGGTTAGTGGCTTCAAAGTCCCTGTTAAAACCAATCCAAAGCTGACATTCCCCGAGCAG